>SKSE01000039.1 GCA_007118135.1 Bacteroidales bacterium
CAAAAACATTAAGTGGTATGCTTAAGTCTTCAAACTTTTGCGCTTTCAAAAGTTTTTTCAGGGTTTTCTCAAATCCTGACATGTTCACAAGCCCGGTTTTGGGAATGGAAATAACCAGGTAATTAAGAAGTTTTTTAGAGGTAAGTGCTTCAAGTATCTCTTCAGGGTTTTTACCGTCAGCATAAAGCGCTCCTACAATACTTCCGGCACTTACCGCACTGATGATATCGGGTTTAATGTCAGATTCTTCCAGGGCCTTTAAAACTCCCAGATGCGCAAAACCGCGGGTGCCGCCTCCACTGAGCACTACACCTGTATCATACTTTTCATCTTTCTTTTTAGACCTTTTCCACATGGTTGTATGAGTTTAAGTTTTGTAAGATAAGCTGAATTATTGCGTTACAATTCTGCTAAGTTCTTTGGCTATCAAAGTTTTGATGCTTTCCAGCTGACGAAGATTTTCAAGGTGGACAAATATTTTTTCATCATCTTTCTCACCCTGAAGCAATTCTTTATTCTCGTGAATTTTTTTCTCAAGTTTTTTTAGTTTTAAGGCATAAAGAACTTCTGTCACAATCTTTTTGGTATCATCTTCTTCTTTCTTTACGTAGATTCTGTGTTTGTTTTCCCATTGGTCGCTCAGCAGGTACTGTGATGATGTAAGATCGATGGCCAGGCTGCTTATGGCGGGCTCCTGATGATGGAAAAAATGCTGAACACTCAGCCATTGGTTTTCATTGCGTGACCGTGCAAACTCATCAAAGATTTTCTGGCATATAGTGTTATCGAAAGTAATTTCATCATCCACAATTTCGTCCACAATATATTCGTCAATCCTGTAGCTGAATTCTTTCATCTGGCCGTTTTCGTCTTCAGCTGTAAAAGTGATTTCCTGGTCATTATAAAGTAACAGCAACCGTATAAGCTCTTTTTCCTGGTTGTCAATATGAATGCCTTTTTCAAGCTGTTTCCCGGTAATAATCTCAGTTTCTTCAGGTTCCCATCTTCTTTCTTCACGAGATGAAGTGTCTGATGCTTTTTTACGAAAACGTTCCTTACGCTGCTTATTAATTTCGGCCATCAGCAGCTTTTCATCGATCTCCAGCATATCACTGCTTTTCTGAACATATAATGTTCGTGCAATAGGCTCAGGGATCTGTGAGATACTAAGTGCAATTTCCTTGATGAGAGCTGCCTTTTTAATAGGGTCGTTCTGGGTTTCTTCGAGCAGCAGGTTGGTTTTGAAGGTTATGAAATCGTGGGCATTCTTTCCAATGAATTCCTTAACTTCTGCGGGCCGGTAATTACGTGCATACGAGTCGGGGTCTTCACCGTCAGGGAATAAAACAATCCTTACATTCATGCCCTCTTCAAGAATCATATCTATGCCACGGAATGCAGCCTTTATACCTGCCGGGTCGCCATCGAACAATAGTGTAATATTGGTGGTATAGCGACGTATGAGCTTGATCTGCTCTATGGTAAGAGATGTTCCCGACGAAGCAATTACATTCTCAATTCCTGCCTGATGAAGCGATATTACATCGGTGTAACCTTCCGTAAGGTAACAGTTGTCTTCCTTAACGATGGCACTTTTGGCAAAGTAAAGCCCGTAAAGTACCTTGCTTTTGTGGTAGATTTCCGACTCGGCAGTATTGATGTATTTGGGTTTCTTTTTATCCTGGGTAAGAATTCTTGCTCCAAAACCCAAAACCCTTCCCGAAAGGTTATGTATGGGGAAAGTTACCCTGGCCCTGAAGGCATCATAGGTTTCATGATCTTTGGTACGCACCAGACTGCTTTTTTCAAGCAAATCTTTTTTGTAACCATGCTTCAGTGCTTTCATGGTAAAGTCATCCCAGGTATTCAGGCTGTAGCCCAGTCCGAATTTTTTGATGGTTTCGGTGGTGAAACCCCGTTCTTTGAAATAGCTCATTCCTATAGCTTTCCCCTCTTCAGTGTTGTGCAGGGTTTCTTCAAAGTGTTTCTGAGCAAAGGCGGTAAGGTTAAAAAGACTCTCCTTTTCATCCATTGCTTCCTGTTGCTCAACCGTAGGTTTTTCTTCTTCAACCTCAATGGAATATTTGTTTGCCAGGTATTTCAGCGCTTCGGGATAGCTGAAATGCTCATGCTCCATGATAAAATTGACAGCATTACCCCCTTTGCCGCAGCCAAAACATTTGAAAATACCTTTGGCCGGAGAAACGGTAAAAGAAGGAGTTTTTTCATTGTGAAAAGGGCAGAGCCCCAGCATATTCACTCCCCTTTTTTTCAGGGTAACAAAATCTCCCACAACCTCCTCAATCCGGGCGGCATCAAAAATTTTATCGATGGTATCGGGTTTTATCACCAGGCATAATTTTCGGCTAATTTACGAAAAATGAAGAATCATTTTTTAATATCTGTATTCTTAATAATTGCTGTCTTTATTATTGTAATCGTAATGTGATCTTACTTCTTATTTGAATAAAGATGTCACATAGTTTAATACTGTAGATATATTAAAATCAACAACTTAGATGTGAACATAAATTAAAAACAGCAAACCAATCGAATTGGATCGCTGTTTTTGTAGCTAAAAAAGGTTGTTTACTTCTCAGTAATCCTGAAAGCAATATAGAGTTGTCCATATGCATTTTTACTGTCACCCAGCAGCAGGTTGGTAACGCTGGTATCGGCAAGTTTCTGCAGTCCGATGTTGTATCTCAGACCTACCTGAATATTTCCAAAGTTCATGGCTATACCGGCACCGAAACCGTAATCGAGAGTGTTGAAATTATCGCGATCAATTTCTTCTTCACCGTCAATGAGTCCGGAAAATTCAATATTGCTGCTAAGCAAAAGTCCTGCGTATGGTCCGGCGTAAAACTCAAATATTTCAACAGGTCTGAAAACAAGGAGTATCGGAAACTCAAGGTAGTTCAGGTTGAATTTTACAGTCTGGTCAATTACTCCTGTATAAGTAGCTTCTGTTCCTTTGGTTGTAAAAAGTAACTCCGGCTGTATTCCAAAGGTTTCAAAAAACATGATCTGACTATATAAACCTGCATGGTATCCGAATCGGGCGTTTTCATCATCCAGGTCATTACGGTCAATGTATAAATTACTCAAGGTAAGTCCGCCTTTGATTCCTCCGCTTACCTCCTGCGAATAAGTTGTAAAGGATATCAGAACAGAAAAGATTAAAAGTGTTGTTAAAGTTGTGATTTTTCGGGTTGCCATAAGTCTTTTGTTTTTATGTTAATAAAGGGTTTTAAAAAATGGTTCACAGTCAATAAAACAGCAAAGCAAATACCATAATTTAAAACATCAGTTCGAGGTTTATTTGTTAGTCGTTGTTTGTGAGTGAGTTTGAATTTATATACATAAGTATAAGAATAAAAAAATGCATATTAGTTCACTGAAAGCATGAGTAAAGTTTTCCACAATATGTGGAATCCGGGAATTAAAAATTTGGTAATAACTCTATTGAAATTCAACGAAAGAATAATACAAAATTGATTAATTTCGCGTTGTTAAGCCATAAGAGAATTTAATTTAACAGAGTGTTTCACCATTTAATAAAAATCTGAGATGAAGAGAACAGTAATTTTAATAATGGCCGGATTAATGATCATGGCCGGTTGCCGGTCCAAAAGAATGGCAGAAGTAGAACCCGGTGGTTATCAAAGACCAGGCATTGAGCATGATACAGGTGTTACGGTAGAAGTTGACAGTGATGCTAAAATCAGGGCAGTTGAAGAAAGGTTTTCATTTACCCGTGAAGAAGATGAGAGTGTGCATGATGCCCGCGAATTTTTCGTAATCATTGGCAGCTTCAGGGAAAAAGCTAATGCCGATCGCTACACTGCAGAAATGAGAGTGAAGGGATTTAACCCGGTTATTTTGTTAAGCGAAACAGGTTACCACAGGGTATCTGTTGATTCGTACCTGCTCGAAGCCGATGCCAGGAGAAGAATTATGCAGATTAGATCAGACTTTCCTGAGCACGAAGATACCTGGTTGCTTATCAGAAAATAATTTTTATTAAAAAAAAAGAGACCCGCGCCACGCGGGTCTCTTCCAAATAAGCACCAATCAAAAAAACTATTACTAAATTATTTTTGTCGTTTTATTTCTTTATGGAAGCAATCATCTTCTCGCTTTCTGCAGAGGCAATCCCCATTACATCAGCAATTACTCCACCCATCATGTTGCCCATCATGGCTGTGTTCATCCATGAAATGTAGGTTTTTCCGTCTGATTTTTCGTAAATCGAAACCCGGCAGGGCATCATGTTTGAAACTATTCTTTCAGTATCAAGTTTCAAAATTTCATAGGCATGATCAGGGTGGCAAAGTTCAAAAACTTTCATACTGTTTACCTGGTAACCATTTACCCTCATGGTTTCTTTCATATCATGCACAGTGGGTATTTTCCAGCCCATATCTTTTGCTGTTTGCTCAAATACTTCCACTGACCTCTCAAAATTGTACTTGCTTTCTGCTTCCTTAAGCATCATGCCGGGTGCTGATTTGTATGCCAGAAGCGAAGTGAGTAAAATTCCTGCTAATAATCCACCTAATACGAATAAAATGTTTTGCTTAGTCATCATTGAAAATTTTTATGGTTTAAATATATTTGTTTTCTTTTTCTGCATTTGTCTTTTCCATATTTGTGCCATAATACATAACTGTTTTAATTTCAGCAATATAAGTCATTGAGAAATATTTCAGGTTAACACTTTTGGTTAACAAAAAATATTAACTTTGCTAACTTATTGTTAACTTGATTATTAATATGTTTACAGATTTTAAAACTATAACCGATTCTTTGCCCTGTGGCCTGGTAATAACGGATCAGCATCTTAACATTCAATATCTGAATTCTTTTGCACAGCTTAAAATTTTTGCTTCCGCAGAAAAGGGCCTTCCCGTGAATATGAAGGATTACCAGTTTTATACAACCGATATGCGCGTATTTGATATGGATGATTGTATGCGCAGTATGGTAGAGCAGGGAAAAAGGAACTTTCACAAAACCCTTATTATCAGAAGTGATGAAACAGAGCGCCTGGTATATTTTTCCGTAAAGAGTTTTTCGGAAGAGAGCAGTGATTTTTATCTTTTCAATATTACCGATATATCTGATGAGATGGATTGCATTACTCATTCCCCGGGAACTTTTGGCAAAGGAGAGTATCTGTTACGCAAAAAAATCATTGGGCACGATCCCAAAGTTGAGGAGATATACCGCATGATTAGCCTGGCCGCAGATGCTGATGTAAATGTTCTTATACAAGGCGAAAGCGGAACCGGTAAAGAACTGGTTGCTGATGCCATCCACGAACTTTCGTACCGAAAAAACAAACCGTTTGTAAAGGTAAATTGTGCCGCACTGTCAGAAACCTTGCTTGAGAGTGAGTTGTTTGGTCATGTAAAAGGCTCTTTTACAGGAGCTTATAAAGATAAGACAGGAAAATTTGAGCAGGCTGAAGGAGGTACTATTTTTCTGGATGAGATTGGCGAAATCTCACAGGCATTACAGGTTAAACTTTTGCGGGTACTCCAGGAAAAAACCATTGAAAAGGTGGGAGATAACAAGCCAGTAAAGGTAGATATGCGTATTATGGCAGCTACCAATAAAGACCTTCGTGAACTCATACGAAAGAATGTTTTCAGAGAAGACCTCTTTTATCGGCTCAATGTGTTTAATATTGTGATGCCTCCCTTACGTGAACGTCATCTGGATATCCCGATGCTTATCGAGTTTTTTGTTGAGAAGTTTAACAGGTCAACATCAAAGAATATCAAGGGAGTAAGCCGTGATGCCCTGAAAATATTAATGGATTATCCATGGCCCGGTAACATACGTGAACTTCAGAACGCCATTGAGCATGCCTTCGTTTTGGTGCGGGGCAATCTGATTGAGAATGAGGATTTGCCCGAAGAAATAAGAAAAGGAAGGCTTGCCACTACAATCAAAGAAACTACCGACAAACAAAGCATCGATCTTTCGGCTTCAGTATATTATGCTGAGATCTTCAGGAAAAATAAAAGCGGCAGATTGAAAATCAATAAAGAGCAGCTTAAGGGGGTGCTGGAAATGCACGACTGGAACCAGAGTAAAACAGCCGAATACCTGGGGATCAGCAGAGTTGCTTTGTGGAAAAAAATGAAGAAACTGGGGTTGTAAAGAAGTAAGGATTTCATTGGCTTGCATGAACTTCCTGCTGCAAACCGAAAGCTGAGCTATTCGGTAAACTCATAGTTAAAAATGGTGAAGCGCGTTTCTGAGTAAAAAAAGAATTTATTCTGCTCCGTTTAGATTTAACCGATCTTGCCAACTTTTTTGGGGTACTGACGTTTCATATAATCCATAACCATCTTATTAAATGCTTTTTTATCCGACTGGTGAAAATCCACTTCAATGGGTACGTAGTATACGGGTATATCTTCCAGAATCTTTATAAGTTCAGGATTACGCAGGCGCATGGAATCTTTTTCAGTAGTTATAATGGCTTTTGAACCACTGAATGTTTCATTGAATTTATTGCTTATTTTTTCAAGGTCTTTGGATGTAAATTGATGATGGTCAGAAAAGCGAAAAATTTTCAGGTCGGTACAAAGCCGCTTCAGATGTTCTCCCAGGGGCACAGGGTTGGCAATGCCTGTTAAAAGGAAAATAGTTTTTGCTTCCCTCATCCTGGCTTCCTTAGCTTTTTTATTCACAGGAATCCATTTGCCATATTTTATATAGGAGAAGAAAATATTTTTGATTTTATAGGGAGACAGTTCATCGAGAATCAGCTTTCGGTCAAGGGGTGAAAAGACTCCCGGGGTTTTTGTAACTACCAGGGCATCAGCTCTTTTTACGCCGTGTCGAAACTCACGCAGGTTGCCAGTTGGCAAAACATAATTGCGGGTAAAAATCCTGTGATAATCTGTAAGCAGTATATTAAGACCAGGTTTTACATAACGATGTTGAAACACATCATCAAGCAGAATAACTTCATTGTCAGGATTAGCATTTAGGATTTTTTTTACCCCTTTTTTGCGGTTCTCGCATACAGCAACATATGTGTCAGGATGTTTTAACCACATCTGCAGGGGTTCATCGCCAATATCGCGTACCCTTGATTTGGGGCCTGCGTATTTGAAACCGCGGGTTTTTCGTTTGTATCCTCTGCTAAGTGTGGCAACCCTGAAAAATGGTTTTAGCAATTGTATGAGATATTCAATATGAGGGGTTTTCCCGGTACCGCCAGTACTTAAGTTGCCAATTCCAATAAGCGGATGATCAAAAGAACGCGAAGGAATAACACCCCAGTCGAAAAACTTATTTCTCAACCAGATAATAGAACCATACAGAAGTGAAAGGGGGAATAGTAAAATTCTAAAAAAATTCATCAAATATTAATTTAGTTTATTAGATGGTCTGATGGAACTCGCATGATTGAGCAAATTATTTTTCTTTTGTGGGCTTGGAACTTTGACAATTTTCATGCGCCAAATATAGAAAATGAATTTCACTAATTCAAGCGTAATTTACTAATTTTTAGCATGATACACTGCATTTTAATGGCATTACGAATTTTAAAGAATGATTTAATACTTTGAAGGTAAAAACTATGCAAAGTATGGAAAATAAAATTGTGGAGATGTTGTGATTTACTGCATTTTTTTAACTTAGCTAAGGATAAAAAAATAATGAGCCATGAAACTAAATGAAATATTAGGTGCGTTTGAGCAGTATGCTCCCTTTAGATTGCAGGAAGAATATGATAATTCAGGTATACAGTTTGGAGATCCTGAAGGTGAAATTACAAGAGGTCTGGTCTGTATTGATATAACAGAAGAAATTATTAATGAGGCCATTGAAAAAGAATGCGACCTTATTATATCCCATCACCCTCTGATCTTCAAGGGTATAAAAAAACTTACAGGGAAGCATTATACCGAGAGAGTTCTCATTGAGGCTGTTCGAAATAATATCAGTATTATATCGGTACACACTAATCTTGACAGTGTTTCAGATGGTGTAAATATGAAGCTTGCAACAAAGATCGGACTCTCAGAGCTAAAGGTTTTACAGCCGCGCAAGGGTTTATTGAAAAAACTGATAACCTTTTGTCCAACCGATCATGCTGAAAAAGTCAGAGCCGCTATCTTTAAGGCCGGTGCCGGTGTTATTGGGGAGTATGATTGCTGCAGCTTTAATTTGGATGGAAAAGGTTCATTTCGTGCCGGCGACAATACTGATCCCTTTATTGGAGAGAAAGGGCAGATTCATTATGAACCCGAGGTTCGCATTGAAACCATTTTACCTGCCTGGCTCGAAACAATGGTGGTGCGGGCTATGATTGACGCACACCCTTATGAAGAAGTTGCATTTGATATTTACCCGCTTGACAATTCGAACGCAAATGTGGGCCCGGGAATGGTTGGGATTCTGAAAAACCCACTTAGCGAAAAGGATTTTCTAAGAATGATTAAGGAAGAGTTAGGCTTACCCTTTTTGAAACATAGCGAATTTACAGGAAATGAAGTAAGGAAGGTTGCAGTATGTGGCGGAAGCGGAAGTTTTCTCAGAGATCTGGCAATGGCTTCCGGAGCAGATGCTTTTGTTACGGCAGATGTAAAATACCATGACTTTTTTGATGTGAAAAACAAAATACTTATGGTAGATGCAGGGCATTACGAGAGTGAACAATTTACCAAAGAAATTTTGTATGAAATTGTTAGTAAAAAATTTACTAACTTTGCACTCCTTATTTCTGACCAGAGTACAAACCCTGTCAGATATTTTTAATGAAGCAAATCTGCATAATTTTTAAATAATTATTGCCCTATGGCTAAAGCTAAATCTGCTAAACCCCGGACCACTAAAAAACAAAATGTTGAAGAACCGGAAATTGTAACAACTACATCAGCAATGGATAAAACCGCCGAAGATTCACTTGAATCGGTGGTAAGGAAAAAACTTGCCAGTTTATACACCCTGCAATTGATAGACACTCATATTGACAAAATTCGTATCGTAAGAGGAGAACTTCCGTTGGAAGTGCAGGACCTTGAAGATGAAATAGAGGGTCTTGAAACAAGGGTAAGCAAGTACCATCAGGAAGTTTCTGAGCTTGAAATGGAAATTACACAGAGGCACAATGCTATTAAAGAAAGCCAGGAACTGGTTAAGAAATACGAAGCACAACAAATGAATGTGCGCAACAACAGGGAGTATGATTCCCTAAATAAAGAAATTGAATATCAAAGCCTGGAGATTCAGCTTTCTGAGAAAAAAATTAATGAATTTACAGCTGCCATTGAAAATAAGAAGCAAATGGTAGAAACAGCTGTCGCTGAGCTCGAGGAAAGAAAAAATGATCTGGAAGTTAAGAACAGTGAGTTGAAAGATATTGTGGAAGAAACCCAGAAAGAAGAAGAACAACTCCGCGAAAAGTCTTTTAAGCAGGAAGAGAATATTGATGAAAGATTGTTGAGTGCCTACAAGCGTATTCGTGAAAATGCCCGTAACGGCCTGGCTGTTGTGCCTGTAGAAAGAGATGCCTGTGGTGGTTGTTTCAATAAAATCCCTCCACAAAGACAACTTGATATTCGTTTGAACAAAAAAATTATAGTTTGTGAGTATTGCGGAAGAATTCTTGTGGATACTGAAATCGTTGAAAATGTTTCCCTTTGAAAATTCTGAATGCAAATAAGAAACGGGCAGGTTTAATAAAATCCTGCCCGTTTTTTTATAGGGAGTTTGATTTGTGCTAATTCCTAGAATCTGAATCCCAGTGTCATCAGGAATCCGCTGCGCGAATAATCATAATTAACCGCCTGGGTAAGATTGGCGGCATAAGGATAAAAATCCTCCGAATATTGTGTGAAGAAATATCCAAAATCAATAAAGTAGTTTTGATCGCGTATTCCCAGTCCGGCACTCAGGGTATTTCTTTCCATTTCGTTGATACCTGATTTGTATGGGTTGGAATGGTAAGCATAACCTGCCCTCAGAATAAGAGGATGAAGACGGACTTCTCCTCCTGCCCGAAGGATGTGCTGTGCCTGAAAACTGTTTCTTATAATAGTATTTTCATTAGAAAAAGATGTTGAACTGCTGCGGAGTCTCATCTGCGTATAGTCAGCATATTCATAATCAATACTCAACAGTCCGTTGGTGCCGAAAACCAGTCCCAGGCTGCCCAGCAACCTTAAAGGAGTATTTAGTTCATACCTGTGTCGTCCGCGTGGTGAGCTTGCTTCGTAGTTCACCTGATCATCACCAAAGGTTAGATTTGATTTCATGTGAGTACGCCAGTTATCTTCCAGGTTATAGAAAGTAGGAGTATGAACCGCTGCACCCAAACGAATCATATCGTTGGCACGGAAAATCATTCCGAATTTAAAGTTGAAACCGTTTCCGCTTGTTTTTATGGTTTCA
>SKSE01000210.1 GCA_007118135.1 Bacteroidales bacterium
AACTATGGCTTATTTTGGGCCGGTGCCGAAACAGAAGACTTCCCTGAGGGCGAAGAACAAATTGCTGCTGTAGGTGAAGTTCGGGGGCGGCCTATGTATCAATTGATGAACGAGGCGTCCAAACAAATGAAGGCAGTTTCCACTTCACATCCTGTAGCCATCTGTAACGGTGACCTGCTGTTTATGGATATAATCGTTGAAGAATGTCCGGATGTTGACATTTTTGGTATTAACGTTTACCGCGGGCCTTCATTTACGGATATGTTTGATCGTGTAAGAGATGAATACGACAAGCCCATTCTGCTTACCGAGTTTGGTTCAGACGCTTTTAACGCCATTACACTGGAAGAGGCACAACGCGATCAGGCCATTATTAATGTTGCCAACTGGAGAGAAATTTACGAAAATGCAGCCGGATTGGGCCTGGCAAATAACTCCATTGGGGGGTTCACCTTCCAGTTCAGCGACGGATGGTGGAAATACGGCCAAACTACAGACCTGGATGTTCACAACACCAATGCATCCTGGGAGAACGGCGGCTATGCCTTTGACCATATTCCTGGTGAAAACAACATGAACGAAGAGTGGTTTGGTATTTGCGCCAAAGGACCCACTGATGCCATGGGTTTTTATCAACTATTCCCAAGGGCTGCTTACTACGCTTTGAAAGAGGCCCATCAACTTGATCCCTATGCTGAAGGAACAACCATCAGTACCGTTCGTGAGCATTTTGCAGGAATTAATATAGGCGCTGCTTATCTGCAGGCAAGAGGCGACAGGGCTGCCCTGTTGGGAGAAAGAAGCAGAACTATCCGTCTGAGCAGGTTTACAGCTCATCTTTCTACCTTCAGCACCGGTGGTAGTTTAATAACAACACCCAGTGACCCTATTCCGGGAAGCACATCTTACCCCCGTCAACTGGGATTTGAAGACATGCAATCCTTTTTCGTGGGTTTTGAAGCTCAGCCCACAACAAATTTCAGGGCCGATATGGAATTTAATATCCTGGGAAATGTAGCAGAAAACCCTATAGATGAAATTTTTTATGAAAACCGGGGCCGGCCGGTGACTGTGGCTACAGGCGATGGAGATATGAGTATAGAATCCAACAGACTGCAAATTTACAGGGCAAGTTACCAATGGGATCACAAATGGTTCCGTATGGATGGATTTTATCGCACAGGTCGCTATCACTGGGGTTATGAAGGCGATTTCTTCGGTTTATACCCCGAAGCCAACTACGGACCCAATATAGATATATATAATGGTATTGCTCCTTTTGGTTTTGAAGTGGAAGGGAAAAGAGAACTCAAAGATTTAAAACTGGCTTTTGGCCCGCAATTATGGTGGGGAGCCAACCCGGCATTCCTTCTCAAATACAACAGAAATATAGGCAACTATGACATCACCGGTATTTATCATGAAGACCTTGACCAATTGGGAGTGACAGAGAGTTCATTTGCCATACCCCAGCCCAAAACCAGGCGGGTAACCCTGCATGTAAACAGGGAGTTTGGACCGTTTGAAGTTGACCTGGGTGGAATCTGGGCCGGCCAGCCCTTGCAGGGTCGTGAGTTTCAGATTTACAGGGAAGATGAAGATGCCCAGAATGTTTTCGTTGATGAAATAAAACCCGAAGATAACTGGGGTGGAAAAATCAAGCTGAGCTATGCCGGCGGCAGGTTCAACTGGTATGGTCAATCTGCCCTTATGGGTCTTGTAGCCCAGGGTGGTGCCGACCAAACCCTTACCTTTACAGGCTGGAGATTAAAAGACAGCGGCAGCGGAAACCAAATGAACTTCCTGACAGGTTTTACCTACATGATTGGAGACTTCCAGATTGCCCCCAACTTCCTTTGGCAAAGACCTCTGGAAGGACCCATACCCAACACAGTCCCTGCACCGGGCAGACCCCGGAATATTCTTACCGACCCGTTTGTGGTAAGGGCCAACAGGGAGCAGGTGGCAGGAGAAATCTTATTAACCTATGACCCTACTCCTGGTACCTATATGTATGACTGGGACAGCGACAGAAGAGAAGACGCTGGTCTTGCTGTAAGTCTGGGCTTTGTGTATCGTCACCTGCCCACTTCCATGGATGCTGCCATTGGTATTTTGCCCGACGGTCGCACAACATTTGCTTTTCCCGGATCCCCTCCACCAAGAGACCTTTGGGAAGTTCATGCAAGAGTTGTTTCCAAATTTGGCAGTAATTATGGTGTTATTGCTAATATTTATGGTGGAGAAGCCCAGGCTAATGGTAGCGATGACAGGGTAGTTAACCGCTATGGTGCTGAAGTAAGGATGCTGTACAGGAGATTTGTTTTAAATTCATTTATAAGAATCAACGACTGGGGCCCATACGACTATCACCGCGATTACAACCTTACCTACCCACTTCAATTGATGGCAGATGTATCAACTACACTGGGAAGACCTGACTGGCTGCCTGATATGCCAAATACACGTATTGGTCTGAGAGCAAAATACCGGGAACTCGACAGGTTTTCTCCCCGATATTCTCCGATTCAAATTGTTGACGGAACGGGCCAGTTGGTTCCCGACCCCAATGCCATTGGCTTTGACAGAGGTAATGAATGGGAAATAATGACCTATATATTGATAAGTATTGGTAATTAAAAAAATGAAAAAAATGAAAGCAAATATAATTATCCGCTTTATGCAACACCTTGCTGCAGGCTTATTATTAGTCTTCTTTATGGGTTGCGAGCGCGAAATCACAGATTTAGAAGTAGCATCATCACCTGCCAATCCAGAGGTATTTATTGATGGTTTCAGCCCCGGCTTAAATTATGCCGCCTTTGGTGGTTCAGTACCCACTGCTTTTGATGTTGACAATGATGTTACATGGAACAATTCAACTGCATCCATGAGGTTTGAAGTACCTGATGCCAACGACCCCAGAGGTTCTTTTGCCGGCGGAGTATTTTTTACTGAGGCCGGACGCGATTTATCCGGGTTCAATGCACTTACATTCTGGGCAAAAGCCACACAATCAGTAACCATTGGCGAAATCGGCTTTGGTAACGACCTTGGAGAAAACAAACATGTAGTCTCTATCAATGGTCTGAATATTACTACCGGATGGAAAAAATATATCATTCCTATTCCTGACCCCTCCCGACTAACAAATGAGCGTGGATTGTTCTGGTATGCTGCCGGTAATATAGATGGGAAAGGTTTTACATTCTGGATTGATGAAGTCAGATATGAAAAACTAGGAACCATAGCACATCCGAAGTTTGCCATTCTTAATGGAGAAGACCAGGAAGAAACTTCATTTATTGGTGTTTCAAAAGTAGTTGGCGGATTAACATCCACATTCAACATGCCCACAGGTATTAATCAGGCTATTAATATTGCTCCGGCCTATTTTGAATTTGAATCATCAGACCCATCTATTGCTACGGTAGATGAAAGAGGTCATATAACAGTAACAGGCGGGCCGGGAAATGCTGAAATAACTGCACATGTAGGTGATGTACCGGCTGATGGTTCACTTATCATCCAATCTCAAGGTGTTTTTGTACATGCACCTGTACCTACTCAAGCTCCTGAAGATGTAATTTCTATCTTCAGCGATCATTATGATGATGTTCCTGTAAACTATTATAATGGTTTTTGGGAACCTTTTCAAACAACAGTTTCAGCAGATTTTGAAGTTAATGGCGACAGAGTTCTGCATTATCTTGATTTTAATTTTGTAGGAATTGAGTTTTCAAGCCCCACAGTAAACGCATCAAATATGACGCATTTACATATAAATATTTATCTTCCCAACCCCCTGAATACCAATGCGCAATTTCAGGTTGAACTGGTAGATTTTGGGGCCGATGTAGCAGGTTCAGTAGCTACAACCATTACAGTGGATGAGGCCCAACAGTGGATAACTCTTGACCTTCCCCTTGATAATTTCCCAGGGTTAACCAGCAGGTCAAATCTTGCTCAGATAATTTTTGTAGATGTAAACGGCAACATACCCAGTTTCTATGCTGATAATATCTTTTTCTATAATGAAGGAGATGCGCCACCACTCACCGAGCCGGCACCCACACCAACCCATGCTCCTGAAAATGTAATTTCAATCTTCAGTGATCATTATGACAATGTGCCGGTTGACTATTACAATGGATACTGGGAACCCTGGCAGACTACGGATTCAGAATTTTATGAAATAAATGGTGATAATATGCTGTACTATTTCCAGTTTAATTTTGTAGGAATAGAATTTGCAAATCCCACTGTTGATGCTTCTTCTATGACCCATCTGCATGTACACATTTACCTTCCCAATCCCCTTTATGCCAATGCACAGTTTTTGGTTAAACTGGTTGATTTTGGGGCTGGCGTTGAAGGAACATTAACAACCACCATTACGGTTGATCAGACTCAACAGTGGTTAAGTCTTAATCTTCCCCTGGCTAATTTTCCCGGTTTAACCAGCAGGTCAAATCTTGCACAAATTATTTTTGAAGATATTAATGGCAACATACCCAGTTTCTATGCCGATAATATTTATTTCTACAGTAATTAGCATGTGTAAGGCTTTTAATCAAACATTAAAATTCTAAATATATGAAAGCAATATATAATTTCAAAAAAACTCACATCAGTATCATTGTTATATTGATAATGGCAGCTTTCTCGGGTTGTGAACGTGATGATTTCCAAAAACTCCCCGAACGCAACTGGGAATTGATATGGAGTGATGAGTTTGAAGGTGATTCGCTGGATCTTAGTAAATGGAATTTCGATATCGGTACCGGTGAAGATGGCTGGGGTAACCAGGAATTGCAAAGCTATACAAATAATCCTGCGAATATATCACTTGATGGCCAGGGACATTTGGTAATCACTGCAATACAGGACGGTAATCGCTTCACTTCAGCCAGGATTAATACCCAGGGGCTGTTTTCGCAGCAATATGGCCGTTTTGAAGCAAGACTAAAAACTCCCTTTGGACCGGGTTTATGGCCTGCATTCTGGCTGCTGGGCGATAATATTGAAACCGTTGGCTGGCCTCAGTGTGGAGAAATAGATGTTATGGAGCTCAGGGGGCAGGAACCTCATACTATTCATGGTTCTATTCATGGCCCCGGCTATTCGGGAGGAAATCCCGTTTCCAGGAACTACACACTCATCAATGACAGGTTTGATAACGATTTCAACGAATTTGCCATTGAATGGGATGCTGATAAAATAGACTTTTTTGTAAACGACTACCTCTATCAACGTATCGAAAATACTGACACACCAGGCGAATGGGTATTTGATCAACCGTTTTTCATCCTTCTGAATGTAGCGGTTGGGGGTAATTATGTAGGATTTCCTACTGCCCAAACCCCTTTCCCGCAAAAAATGATAGTTGATTATGTAAGAGTTTACAGGGAAGTGAATTAATGACTGCTTCTAAACAGACAAGCTATGAGAGGCTTAATGCATTTATTTATTTCGTTCACATTAATTTTCGCAACAATGAGTAATTGTTCCGGGCCTGAAGCACTTGAGGCAGAAATATTTGAAACTTCGGAGAGCGGGAATAAACTTACCCCGCTTTCCGAATTTCCTGATGCTGAAGAAGTCGTTGAAATTGACATTTTGCCCAATGAGAGATTCCAGACTATTACGGGTATTGGCGGGTCATTTACCGAAGCTTCAGCCCATTTACTCAACCAGATGAGCCAAAAAAACAGGAAAAAGATTCTTGAAGCATATTTTGGCGAATCCGGTGCCCGGTACTCATTAACCCGAACACATATGAACTCCTGCGATTTTTCACTGGGCAACTATTCCTATGCTCCTGTGGAAGGAGATGTGAAACTGGAGCATTTTTCCATAGAACATTCTATGGATGATCTCATCCCGATGATCAAAGATGCTATGGCCATTTCAAAAGATGGCTTCAAAATCATTTCATCACCCTGGACAGCACCCCTTTGGATGAAAGACAACAATGACTGGCGTGGCGGCAGACTTTTACCCGATTATTATGACACCTGGGCATTGTTCTTTTCAAAATACATTGATGCATACAGCGAACAGGGAATTGAGATATGGGCTTTTACGGTAGAAAATGAACCCCTGGGCAATGATTATAACTGGGAAAGCATGCATTTTACACCTCAGGAACAAAACGAGTTCGTAAAAAATCATATGGGTCCTCGCTTAAAAGGCGATGGTCATGATGTCAAAATACTGGGCTACGACCAGAACCGCGATGAAGAACTCATAGAATGGGTTGATGCTATGTTTGACGATGAAGAAGCTGCCCAATACTATGATGGCACTGCCGTACACTGGTATGGAAGTACTTTTTATTATTTCCCCGATGAGTTGCAATATGCCTATCACAAAGCTCCGGGCAAGCATTTGATTCAATCCGAGGCGTGTATAGATGATGAAGTTCCCAGATGGAGGGATGATTCATGGTACTGGGCCAAAGAAGCCACCGACTGGGGCTATAACTGGGCACTCCCCGAAAGAAGACACCTGCATCCTAAATATGTACCTGTGTTCAGGTATGCCAATGATATTATCGGATGCTTCAACAACTGGGTTGATGGCTGGGTAGACTGGAACATGGTGCTCGACAGGCAAGGTGGCCCCAACTGGGCAGAAAACTGGTGTATTGCACCTGTAATTGTCGATCCTGAAAAAGATGAAGTGTATTTCACGCCACTTTATTACACCATGGCACATTTCAGTCGATATATCAGGCCAGGTGCTGTAAGGATAGGGTTTGAAAATCCTGATGAAGAACTTAAGGTAACTGCTGTTGAAAATCCCGATGGAAGTATTGCTGTGGTAATCTTTAACCCCGGCGAATTTTCTAAGGGTATCAAACTCTCACTTCAAGGTAAGTCCCTTGAATTTTCTGTAAGCGCAAAGGCACTTCAAACCATTGTTATTTAAAACCCATAAAGGATTTAAAAACTAAGTTTTAAATCCTTTTTTAAAAAAAATCTATGACATCTCACACAACACCCTTAAAAGACAAAGTACCCTTTGGACAAAAAGCCGCTTTCGGAGCCGGTCACCTGGTAAACAATCTTTTGCCGGGAGCCCTTGGGATTTTCATGTTCTTTCTGCTTACGGCATTTGGAATGGACCCTTTCCTGGCGGGGTTACTGGGCGGATTGCCTCGCTTTTTTGATGCTATTACCGATCCAATTATGGGATACGTTTCAGATAATACCAAATCCAAATATGGCCGAAGAAAACCATATATTTTTGCAGGTGCAATTTTGAGTGGAGTTTTATTTGCTGTATTATGGCAACTCAATCCGGAAAATTCGCAAACCTACAATTTCTGGTATTTTCTTATTTTTTCACTGATATACCTTATTGGAAATACCATGTTTTCTACCCCCCTTATTGGCCTTGGGTATGAAATGACCTCTGATTATAACGAACGTACACGGCTGATGGGTTTTTCTCAAACCATCGGGCAAATTGCATGGATGATAGTACCCTGGTTTTGGGTACTCATAGCCAATCCCAATCTGTTTGAAACACAAGATATAGGTGTTCGCCGATTAGCTATTATCGTAGGTGCAATATGTATGATTCTCGGCATGATGCCGGCTCTGTTTTGCAAAGAAATAGATCAGACTAACCTGAGCAACAGAGACGAACTAACGTTGAAAAACATTGCAAAAAATTTGAAGAGCCTGCTTACAAATATGGTGCAGATCTCTAAAAATACCTCTTTCGTAAGATTATGCGGCGCCACATTCCTGGTTTTTAACGGTTTTCAGATGGTTGCTTCATTCAGCTTTTTCATCATCGTTTTCTATATGTTTAACGGTAACTATGAGCTTGCAGGAACATGGCCTGCCTGGTTCTCAACAATTAGTGCGTTGGCCACCGCCTTTTTGATTATCCCACTAATCACCTGGATGTCTAATCAGGTGGGAAAAAGAAATGCATTTATTATTTCAACAACCATTTCCATAGTAGGCTATGGGTTAAAATGGTGGGGCTTCAACCCTGAATATCCATGGTTGATGTTTATGCCTATCCCTTTTATTGTTTTTGGAATCGGTGGACTTTTCACCCTGATGATGAGTATGACTGCTGACGTATGCGACCTTGATGAGCTCAACAATGGTATGCCCCGCAAAGAAGGATCATTCGGAGCCATTTACTGGTGGATGGTAAAACTGGGGCAGGGTTTGGCTTTGGTATTGGGTGGACTGGTTCTGAAAGTGGTTGGATTTGATCAGAATGTTGCAACACAAACAACCGAAACTCTTACCAACCTCAGGTTGGCAGATATCATGATTCCTGCTTTAACAGCAGGATTGGCAATCCTGGTCATGTGGAAATACGACCTTACCGAACAAAAAGCCAAAGAGATTAAGGCAGAATTGGTAAGAAGACGCGGTGAATTATAAGAAGTGAATTAAACAAATTTTAAACTATAACCTTTAAATAATATACAGAAATGTCATTCAGACCCGATCATTTTTTAACGTACAAAAGAACCGGCAAATCAGCCGAGCTTCAGTTTCTGGAAGGAAAATCTGATGAAGAAATCAGGAACCTGTTCCTGGAAATATTATATGGTGGAGTACATGGATTTTGCTTCAGCCTTTACGAAGATGGCCAAAAACCAGGAGATATAATAGGTGAAGAACAAATCAGAAGAAGAATACAGATTCTGAAACCGCACACCCAGTGGATTCGTTCTTTTTCCTGTATTGAAGGCAATGAATTGATTCCACGGATTGCAAAGGAATATGGCCTTAATACCCTTGTAGGCGCATGGCTGGGAACAGATAGTGAGAAAAACCAGCAGGAAATCGAAAACCTGATCAGCATGGCAAAGGAAGGGTTGGTAGATATCGCTGCAGTGGGAAATGAAGTGCTTTACCGCAATGATCTCTCAAAAGAAGAACTCATGTATTTTATTCAGCATGTGAAAAATGAAATTCCCGGAATCCCGGTTGGCTATGTTGACGCCTATTATGAGTTTGTACAACACCCTGATATTTCAGAGTTGTGCGATGTTATTTTAAGCAATTGCTATCCATTCTGGGAAGGTACTGATTTCAAATATTCTCTGCACCACATGCAGAATATGTATCAACAGGCAAAGATGGCGGGCAAAGGAAAACCCGTTATCATAACAGAAACCGGCTGGCCTAGCAAAGGCGAATCGCTCGGGGGTGCCATCCCTTCCATAAAAAACGCAATAAAATATTTCATCAATACCCACTTATGGGCAATGGATGAAAATATCGGGGTATTCTACTTTTCATCGTTCGATGAATCGTGGAAAGTAGGTGCCGAAGGAGAAGTTGGTGCATACTGGGGTATCTGGGATAAAAATGAAAAACTAAAATTTGGTAATGAACACGCTTAAAGAATTAAGAATTACACAAGGCAGAGCAATCTGCTACTCAGGTTTCAGGCAGGGGCAAAATCCGGGAGGAGTTTACCCTTCCTATGATGAGGTCATGCAGGATCTGCTGCTCCTGCATGGGCATTGGAAATATCTCAGATTGTTTGATTGCGATAAGCACGCCAAAACTGTTCTGGAAGTCATTACCAAAGAAAAACTTGACTTTCAGCTTATGCTCAGTGCCTATATTGTAGCTGAGATGAATAATTTCAATTGCCCCTGGAACGGAGGCGTGTATTCAGAAGAACGACTGGAAATTAACCGTGTTTACAACCAGGACAGAATCAACAAGTTGATAAAACTTGCCAATAAATATTCTGATTTGATTTTTTCTCTTTCTGTTGGAAATGAAGCCTGTGTAGAGTGGACCGACCATTATGTTCCCGAATACAAAGTACGGGATTATGTAAAACAGGTGCAAAGTAAAACAGAAAAACCTGTAACGTTTTGCGAAAACTATGTACCATGGCTTGTAAAACTAGAGAAGCTGGCCAACGATGTGGATTTTATTTCCATCCACACCTATCCGGTTTGGGAATACAAACATATTTCCGAAGCACTGGATTACACAAAAGAAAATTACTACTCTGTGGCAAATAAATATCCCCACAAACCGGTAATTATTACTGAAGCAGGCTGGGCTACCCATTCAAACGGGAGAGGCATCAGTCCTGAAAATGTTAACGAGAAATATCAAAAGATCTATTTCGAAAATCTTATGAAATGGGCAGAAGAAGAGAATATACTTACTTTCTTTTTTGAAGCCTTTGATGAAACCTGGAAAGGATCACCCGAACCCATGGAACCTGAAAAGCATTGGGGTTTGTTCAGGATTGACAGAACCCCAAAACTTACCTTAAAGCATTTATTTAACAGGTAAAACTCTTTCAGGCTCCGGTACTCAAATCCAAAATTATTCAATAAATGTTAAACTTAATTTTCAATTTTACAAACTAAAATCAAAACTATTATGA
>SKSE01000296.1 GCA_007118135.1 Bacteroidales bacterium
CAATAACCAATTAACCCTGCACCATACCAAAATGTCACTCATCAAAACCCCCGAAAAACTTAAGCTTATGTTGAAAACTCTACCGGATAAGCCGGGGGTTTACCAGTTTTTTGATGAGAAAGAAAACATTATTTATATTGGAAAAGCCAACAGTCTGAGAAAACGGGTGGCCTCCTACTTTAACCGCGACACATCCCAAAGCGGCAAGATAATGGTAATGGTAAAACGTATCCATGATATTCGTCATATTATTGTGGATACAGAGATTGATGCGCTGTTGCTTGAAAACAATCTTATCAAGAAATACCAGCCACGCTATAATGTAATGCTTAAGGACGATAAGACCTTCCCATGGATCTGTATCAAAAATGAGCCTTTCCCAAGGATATTTCCCACACGAAACGTAATTAAAGACGGTAGTCATTATTTTGGGCCTTATGCATCGGTTAAAATGATGAATACTCTGCTCGATCTTATAAGGCAGCTCTTTCAATACCGTACATGCAGGCTTAACCTTACTGATGAAAATATTAAGGCCGGGAAATTCAAGGTTTGTCTGGAGTTTCATATGGGAAATTGTCTTGGTCCTTGCGAAGGCAAACAATCGGAAGAAGATTACCGGAAAACTCTTGATCAGATAACAGAAATTCTTAAGGGTAATCTTAATACCGTTATCCAGCAGCTCAAAGGACTGATGAAGGAATATGCGGAAGATTATCAGTTTGAAAAAGCCCAGGTGGTAAAGGATAAGCTGGAGCTGCTTGAAAAATACCAGGCAAAATCCATGGTGGTAAATGCATCGGTGAGTAATGTGGATGTTTTTTCGGTTGTTTCGGATGAAGATTCAGGCTATGTAAATTTCCTGAAAGTCGTAAATGGAGCTATCGTGCAATCTCATACCATGGAAATGAAAAAGCGGCTGGATGAAAGCGATACTCAACTGCTGGAAATGGCAGTTGCAGAGATACGGCAAAGATTCGAGAGTGGTGTTAAGGAAATGATAGTTCCATTCAGACCCTCCACTCGTTTACCCGATGTAAAATACACCGTGCCTCAGCGTGGCGATAAAAAGAAGCTGCTGGAACTTTCGGAGCGAAATGCCAAATATTACAGGCTCGAAAAACTGCGTCAAAAGGAACTGGTCGACCCCCGTCGCCATACCATACGGGTACTTGAACGCATGCAAAAAGACCTGGGGCTGCCCGGGCTGCCTGAATACATTGAATGTTTCGACAACAGTAACACCCAGGGTAGTTATCCTGTTGCAGCAATGGTAGTTTTCAGGGATGCAAAACCATCCAAAAAGGAATACCGCCATTACAACATCAAAACTGTTGAAGGGCCCGATGACTTTGCTTCCATGACCGAAGTAGTTTACCGGCGTTATAAACGGTTGCTTGAAGAAGAGCAGCCCCTGCCTCAATTGGTAATTGTTGACGGCGGTAAAGGGCAGCTTAGCTCTGCAATGGCCGCTTTGGAAAAATTGGGGTTGCGGGGTAAGTTACCGGTAATTGGCATTGCCAAGCGACTTGAGGAAATTTATTTCCCCGGCGACAGCATACCTGTTTATATTGATAAAAAGTCGGAAACGCTTAAAATCGTTCAACATATGCGCGATGAAGCTCACCGGTTTGGAATTACACATCACAGAAACCGCCGGCAAAAGGGAAGTCTGAAATCAGAACTGATGGATATTAAAGGTATCGGTGAAAAAACCGGGACACAGTTACTGCGAAAATTCAAATCGGTACAGGGCATAAAAAATGCCACTCCTGAAGAACTGGCTGCTGAAGTGGGAATGAAACGGGCAAAGATTTTAAAGGAGTACTTTGGAAGTGAAAAGTAGGGATGCCATCCCTGATATTTACAACTACATTGATTTAAAAAAAAATTGTAGGTTTGTGATAGACAATAAATCTTAAGGCTTAACAAAAAGTAATTATGCTAAAAATAAAGATATTTTCATTTAACCCTTTCCATGTAAATGCCTATGTTTTATATGATGAGACAGGAGAATGCGCCATCATAGATGCTTCCTGCTACGAAAGTCATGAACAAAGTCAGCTTAAAAAATTTATTGATGATAAATCATTAAAGCCCGTGTTGCTTCTAAACACGCATTGTCATATTGATCATATTCTTGGGAATAATTTTGTAGCTGAAACCTGGAATCTGAAACCCTTGATGCATAAAGACTGCATTCCGTTTCTTGAAAATGCAGTTGAATACGGGCAAACATTTGGCTTTAATGTGCAGCAACCGGTTATGCCCGATGAGTTTATTACTGATGATCAGATTATCAGTTTCGGGCAACAGGAGTTAAAAGTGCTGGAGACTCCGGGGCATGCAGCAGGAAGTGTTTGTTTTTATCATCAGAAAGAAAATTTTGTTGTTGCAGGCGATGTATTGTTTAACAATAGCATTGGTCGTACCGATTTGCCCACCGGAGATTACGATACTTTAATTCACTCTATAAATACCCGGCTTATGGTTTTACCAGATGAAACCAAAGTATATTGTGGCCACGGCCCTGCAACCACTATAGGGATGGAAAGGAAAAATAACCCGTTTTTATAAACGGAATCTATTTGGAATAATGAAAATGGTGATGGATGATGGGTGATGAGTGATGCGTAATCGGTGAGTATAATGAAAATCCGAACTGAGCAAAGCTGTGCTCAGCAACGTTAAATCCGAAGCACGAAGCACGAA
>SKSE01000132.1 GCA_007118135.1 Bacteroidales bacterium
ATCCAGTTGTCGAGCATTCCGAAAAGCCCATGCAGAATAATTAGCGGGTGTCCTGAACCCTCATGTTGATAATTTAATTCCATAAAGAAAAAGAATAATTGAACCAAACTTTATGAACAAGCAAATAAAGGTGATGTTTAATTTTTGCAATTAGGGTTAACTTTCCTTCAACAAATCAACATCAAAACCTCTAAACTCCTAAACATCTAAACTTCTAAACCAATAAACCTTTAAACCCTTATCCTACTTTCAATTCCCTCAGATACATTTGAATGGTATTTTCCAAACCAAAATACAGTGCATCTGAAATGAGTGCATGACCTATAGAAACTTCAAGGAGATTTGGGATTTGCTGAGCAAAATATTTCAGATTATCCAGGTTAAGATCATGCCCGGCATTAAGTCCCAATCCTGCTTCTCCGGCAGCCTTAGCTGCTATTATAAAGGGTTCGATAGCTTTCTCCTTGTTTTTTATGAACTGTGTGGCATAGGGCTCAGTGTATAGTTCAACCCGGTTAGTGCCAAGCTCAGCGGCTTTGTAAATCAGCTCAGGCCCGGTATCAATAAAAATGGATGTTCTGATATTGTTGGCTTGAAACTCTGCTACAACATCTTTCAAAAAATCAAAGTGCTTCAATGTATCCCAACCTGCACTGGAAGTTAGCGCATTGGGTGGGTCGGGCACAAGAGTTACCTGAGCCGGCTTCACTTCAATAACCATGTTGATAAATTTTCGGGTGGGATAACCTTCAATATTAAACTCAGTTTTCAGTAAAGGCTTCAGGTCGTAAACATCCTTACGACGTATGTGTCGTTCATCAGGCCTGGGATGTACAGTTATACCTTGTGCTCCAAACCTTTCGCAATCAAGGGCTGCTTTTACAACATCAGGAATATTGCCCCCCCGGGCATTGCGGATTGTTGCAATTTTATTTATATTTACACTTAAACGGGTCATTTCAACGTTCTTTTTATTACCTTGTCAGATATGATAAAATATTACTGATTCGTTTTTTAATCAGCAAATTTTAACTTTTGCAGTTACAAAATTCGTAATAATTATCTGAACAAAAAGAAATAGTTTTGTATTACGATTTTAAAGAACATAAATTTTAACATAAGAAATCCGTTCTTTTATCTAAATTACAAACAAAATAATTAAATTTGTAGACAAAACATAGTACAATGCTGGCAAATGAACTTATAAGCGAAGTAATCATGCCCTTACGAACATCCGATACCGGTAATACGGCCCTGAGTTGGATGGACGAATTGCGTGTGTCTCATTTGCCAATTGTTAATAATGAAACTTTTCTTGGGCTTGTTTCTGAAAAAGATATTTATGAATTAAATGATCCTGATGAGCCGTTGGGAAGTTATCAGCTATCATTGGTCAGGCCTTATGTGTATAATGATCAGCATTTATTTGAGGTAATTCGTATCCTTTCAACAATGGAGCTGACATTAGTGCCTGTGCTTGATGAACATGATAATTATATAGGGTGCATTACTCAATCACGTTTACTAAAGGAGGTTGCTCAGGTGAGCTCTGTTGACCAGCCCGGAGGTATTATAGTTTTGCATATGAATATTGCTGATTATTCGCTGCATGAAATATCCCGGATTGTTGAGTCTAATGACGCTAAAATACTTAGCAGCAACGTGCGTTCATTCAATGAAAGCCACATGATTGAAGTAACACTAAAGCTTAATAAGATTGATGTGTCATCTGTTCTTCAAACATTTAACCGTTATGATTATCAGATTTCTGCATCATTTTCGGAAGAAAACAATTATGATGATTTATTAAAGGAGCGCTTTGGCTCCCTGATGAATTATCTAAATATTTAGAATTTAGAAAACCAAAACAACTACATGTTAAACCGGGCCATTATCTTTTTATTATGGGCTGGGTTAAATTCAACCGGTCTTTTTGCTCAGGTACACCTTGCATCTCTTGAGCATGGATCATCCATGAAACGACACGAGTTTAAAGAGAGCATACCAGATGATCTGATTACAACTGATTTTCTTATTATACAGCATGTTGAGTTTGATGGTAATGAATCAACCCGACAGCACATACTTCAACGTGAGCTGGTTTTTTCGCCTGGCGATACTATTCAAAAAGATGAATTGGCAAGATTGCTTCAGCAAAGCCGTGAAAACCTGTTGAATACTTCACTATTTAATTTTGTTGATGTTTCATTGTTTGTTCATGACTTTCTACCTGCCGCCAATGTTAAATTTACCTTTGTTGAACGCTGGTACGTTTGGCCCTTCCCAATATTTGAGATTGCCGAGCGCAACCTTAATGACTGGATTAGCAATCCCTCTTTTTATCGTACCAACTACGGAGCCTATATCGTAAAGGAAAATTTCCGGGGCCGCATGGAAAGAATCAGCATCCTTGCCCGGGCAGGTTACAGACAAAACTATAGCATTAACTATATTATTCCTTATATCAATCAGGCCCAGAAACTGGGTTTAGGTTTTAGTGTAGGTTTAAATATACGCAACGAACTTGAATACCTTACCCAGGGTAACACACAGTTGTTTTATTCTGAAGAAGGTGTAAATGCATTGAATCATTTCTATTTCAATACCAGGGTGTTTTACCGGCAAGGAATTCATCATACCCACAATTTCAGTATTGGATATAATCGTTATCGCTTTGCAGATTCGTTACTGGTATTGAACCCCCAGTTTTCGCCTGGTTCAGAAACGCGTGCTCCTTTCCTTTCCTTGGGTTATGAATTTAAAAACGATCATCGCGATATTAGAGCCTATCCGCTCCGGGGCTATTATTTTGACATAAGACTTCAAAGGCAGGGCCTGGGCCTGCTGAGAAACGAACAAATGGATATGACCACTGCCGAAACATCTGTCCGCAGATTCTGGGAATTACATCCCCGTTGGTTTTTTGCTGCAGGCATTAATGCCAAAGTTTCTTTTGGTAACTTTCAACCTTATTATTTGCAGCAGGGACTTGGATTCAGGGGTGATATAGTTCGCGGGTATGAAAATTTTGTAATTGATGGCCAACACTTTGGAGTGTTAAAATCCAACTTCAAATATGCTTTGATTCCCAATACTGTTACCCGTTTGGGATTTATTAATAATGAAAAATTTTCATTAATTCATTATGCCTTGTATGTCAACTTCTTTACCGACATTGGCTATGTACGTGACACTTATTTTTTCAAGGGTAACCCATATTCAAATACCATCCTGGGCGGCACCGGTATTGGTCTTGATCTGGTTACATACTATGATAAAGTATTCCGTACAGAATTTTCTGTTACCCGCCACGGTGACTTTGGGTTGTACCTGCACCTGATTGCCCCCATTTGATAGCTCTGATATATTATTCCGTGCTCAATAATTGTTTGCAATAGACTGATCTTCTTTTGCAAAAAAACCAAAAGAGTACATATATTTTTTTGGACGCTGAAAAAAACCATTAATTTTGATGCTCTTTTTTCCCCTTTATTATAGTAAGGTAGTCAGGCTGGTTATTTGCCGTAAAATTGTGAATTTTAGGATTAATTACTAATGTTTTAAAAATATGAAAACCAGACCCCGTTTGAGCTTTTGGCAGATCTGGAACATGAGTTTTGGTTTCCTTGGAATTCAGTTCGGATTTGCGCTTCAGAATGCTAATGTCAGCAGAATTTTTGAAACTCTCGGTGCACAGGTGGAAGCTATACCCATCCTTTGGATTGCTGCACCAGTAACAGGTCTTATCGTACAACCCATAGTTGGCTATATGAGCGACAACACATGGACACGGCTCGGACGACGTAGGCCTTACTTCCTTTTTGGGGCCATAGGAGCTTCCATTGCCCTTGTGCTTCTGCCCAATGCACCTCTTTTGTGGATAGCAGTGGGTATATTCTGGATACTGGGTGCCAGTATTGATATGTGTATGGAGCCTTTCCGGGCATTTGTAGGTGATATGTTACCTCCTGAGCAGCGTAACAGGGGTTTTGCCATGCAGAGCTTTTTCATTGGTACCGGTTCTATTGTTGCATCCATATTGCCCTGGTTTCTTACCAATGTTCTTAGTGCAGCCAACATATCGCCCGATGGGAAAGTACCGCCATCTGTAACAATTTCATTCCTTATTGGCGGTGCCGTGTTGCTGGGTGCTATATTGGTTACGGTTACCAGAACCAGAGAATACACTCCCGAACAATTAAGGGAGTTTGAAGAACTGGAAAAGGGTGCAGAAAGAGTAAAGGAAGATCATAAATCGAGCGAAATTCTGCCATATCATAAATTCAGCAATCCATCGGTTTACTGGATCATTCTTGGTGCAGTTCTTACATTTTTGGTCGCCAGGTACGATTTTGTCCGTGCCGATCTTTACATTCTTGGAGTCGGATTTATGGCTTTTGGTATCATTCAGTTTATTGCTGGTCAGTTGATTCGCAAAAATAAAACCAACAATGGTTTTGTGGTTGTTTTGAATGACCTTTACCGAATGCCTAAAACCATGGGTCAGCTTGCCGTTGTGCAGTTTTTTTCATGGGTAGGGCTATTTACATTATGGACATTTGCCACTCCCGGTATTACAAGTCATCATTACGATATGAAGCTATCGCAGGCAGATGTTATGACACTCGTTCAATCCATGGACCAGGTCGATGTGGTTGGCGATCGAGAACTGCGTGAGAGAGCTGAATCTATTCAGAATGATCTGGATTTTTATATTGAGCAAATCCAGGCTGGGAAATCTGAAGTGGTTATTTCTATGCGTGTAGTAAGATTTTTCCAACGTTTCAGGGATGATCTGTTTATTCCGGCAACCCTTCAGCAACAACTGCTGCACGTGGAGGAGGAATATAACCGTGGAGCCAACTGGGTTGGGTTCTCATTTGCCATATATAATGGTATAGCGGCATTGTTTGCTTTTCTGATACCATTTCTGGCGCGCTGGACAAACCGAAGATATACACATGCCATGGCGCTTACCATGGGTTCGCTGGGGTATTTATCAATACTTATTGTTCCTCATCCCACATGGATAATTGCATCTATGGTTGGTGTGGGAATTGCATGGGCCAGTATACTGGCCATGCCTTATGCCATCCTTACCGGTTCGCTGCCTTCTCATAAAATGGGGACTTACATGGGGTTGTTCAATATTTTTATTGTAATGCCACAAATTGTGGCAGCCAGTGTACTGGGGTCTTTCATAAGTATTGTAGCCAAGGGGCAGCCCATATACGGGTTGGTTTTTGGCGGAGTTTCTTTGTTTATCGGTGCTATTATGATGATATTTGTAGTGCACGACCCCGACGAAGAACTTATTAAAAAACGCTATGAAGAACTGAATGCAGGAGTTTAAGACCGGTAAAAAATAACTTAATTACATTTCAAATATCCGATATAATTATAAAGTCATTTTTTACTGCTTTTGTGTTGCATTTAATAGTTTACTGCGTGAAAGAGAGTAAAAAAAAACCGAATCATGACGATGCTACTGAAACAATGGAAGATTAATAATTTGCAAAAAGATCAGGGTTTTCCAATAAATGCTGTTGGGGAGCTCCCCAAAATTGCAAGGGATGGCATCGGATTATATTAATTAAATTAGTTAGAGATGAAAAGAAGCAGTGGAATTTTACTACATATTACATCGCTTCCGGGTAAATACGGTATTGGTACCATGGGCCGGGAAGCTTACGATTTTGTTGATTTCCTGGTAAAATCAGGTCAGAAGATCTGGCAGATTTTACCACTTGGACATACCGGATATGGCGATTCACCTTACCAGTGTTATTCTGCATTTGCAGGTAACCCGCTTTTAATTAACCTTGATAAGTTAACAGAAGAAGGACTGCTTGAAAAGTCTGATTTGCCCGATAACATTTATTTTGATGATGAAAAAGTTGATTATGGTAAGGTTCAGGAAATCAAATATCCGCTGCTGCACAAAGCTTATGAAAATCATATAAGCAACAATAATAAACTCAGAAATATACGTTTTGAAAATTTCTGCCGCAGTAACCATAAATGGCTTGAGGATTATGCATTTTTCATGGCGCTGAAAAAGCATTTTAAAGGTATATCCTGGACCGAATGGGAGCAGGATATCAAAATGAAAAAAGATGATTCCATGTATTATTATCGCGAACATCTTAAAAATGACATTAATTATTTCCGGTTTATCCAGTACCTTTTTTACAGCCAGTGGCTTGAGTTGAAGGCATATGCCAATCTGAATGAAATCAGTATAATTGGAGATATCCCACTGTACGTAGCATTTGACAGCTCCGATGCCTGGGCCAATCCTGAATTCTTTGATTTCGATCAAAATTTGAATCCTGTTAAAGTGGCAGGAGTGCCACCGGATTACTTCAGTGAAACCGGGCAGTTATGGGGTAACCCTCTTTATAACTGGAGGAAACTTGAAGATGACAATTACCAGTGGTGGATTGACCGCATTGAGGCCAATTTTACACTTTACGATATCCTTCGTATCGATCATTTCAGAGGCCTTGCAGCCTTTTGGGCAGTACCTTTCGGAGATAAAACTGCTGTTAACGGACAGTGGATAGAAGCTCCGGGCAGTGAAATGCTTCAGGTAGTTTTCGATACTCTCGGTCCGCTGCCTATTATTGCCGAAGACCTGGGGGTAATTACTCCTGATGTGGTGGAATTGCGAAATCGTTTTGGTTTACCAGGGATGAAAATTTTGCAGTTTGCATTCGATTCAGGTGAAGAAAATGATTTTATGCCTCACACTTATGATAAAAACTGTGTGGTTTATACCGGAACACATGATAACGATACTACCCTGGGGCAGTTCAGCCAAAGTAAGAAATCTGATCTTGAGCTCATGTACGATTATTTTGGTGTAGATAAAAATGATCCGGCATGGTCATTCATAAAACTGGCCTGGTCAACCGTAGGCGATGTTGCAATTGCACCATTGCAGGATGTTCTCAGGCTTGATACCGAAGCAAGGATGAATTTCCCTGGCAGGGCTTCCGGTTACTGGAAATGGCGATTTACCGGAAATATGCTTACCGAAAAACATGAGAATGAATTGATGAAGATTACCAGGCTTTACGGACGATAGATGAAAAAGAATAAAACTTAATAAATTTTGTAACTGATTGGCTTTTTGTATTTAAGAACTATATTTATATCTTTAAGCCATTCTCTGCTTTTTTGCTAACCTATATAAAAAGAAAAAAGGACAATATGGAACAGACTGATTTGATAAAGAATGTGGTTGAGAAACTAAACAGCTTCAATGATAAAAAACATGTTTTGGTGGGGTTCGATGGTTTTGTAGATGAGATTATTCATGTAGTTGATCAGCGGAAAAACGATGAGGAATATGATCGCATACCCGATATAAAAGCCTATGCCGATAGGATTGCACAGATGGCCGGGTTGAGTGCCAATCTTGAAAAAGTGACCATACAAACCAAGCTGGGGGGCAACGGCCCAATTATGGGAAATGCTGTTATTGCCCAGGGGCATGAGGTTACCTATATCGGGGCAATAGGGAAAGATTTCATTCATCCGGTTTTTCGCGAATTTGCCGATTCATGCAAAAATGTTTATTCCCTCACAGAACCGGGATATACCGATGCACTGGAGTTTTACGATGGTAAAATTATGATGGGAAAGATAAGTAATATGGTGGAAGTGAATATTAAGAACCTGCTTGAAAAACTACCTAAACCCGAGTTGGAGAAGCTTTTGGCAGAAACAGATCTAATAGCCTTTACTAACTGGACTATGCTTTCTAAACTCAATGAGATTATGATCGAGTTTAATAAGATCATTTCAAAAGTAAAAAATAAACCTCTCATTTTCATTGATCTTGCTGATCCCAAGAAAAGAACACAGGAGGATATCCGTGAGGTTCTTGAAATTATTTCAGGGTTGAATGCTGAAACCATTTTGAGTATGAACCTGAGTGAATCGACCATTATTTCACTGAACCTGGGTATCAAGGAGGATGAATTGGTAAAACGTGCAAAACTGACTCGTGAGAAGCTGGGTATTGCAGGTATTGTTATCCACCCCACCAATGGTGCAGCCATTGCAACAGAAAAGCAAAGCAAATGGGTTGATGGCCCCTACACTGCTAAGCCAAAGCTTACAACCGGTGCAGGCGATAATTTCAATGCAGGATTTTGCACCGGATGGCTTGCCGGTATGGAACCGGCCGAGTGCCTGGCACTGGGTGTATGTTCTTCAGGGTTTTATGTAAGAAATGCCCACTCAGCATCAAGAGATGACCTTCATGATTTTATGAAACAATGGGCCGAAGTGAATTGTGGCGCCATTTAGTCCTATCAACCTGTAAAAATTAAAGAGGCTGTTTTAAAAGTGCGTATGGGTAGTTGAGCAATTCGATAAATTCATTGTGACATCTGACAAAGCTACTGGTACTGATTATTCCGGTTCATGCTTCGAAAAGCTTAGCTTCCATTTCATATCATTCCTTTTAAGACGGCCTCGTTTCAGTAACCTGTCATTTGCAGGTATTGTTTCCAAACCCTGATATCAGCTGCTGACCATTCAAACCGGGGAAGCTCATCGGGTTTTACCCATAAAACTTTTTTGTGTTCTTCCGGGTAAACCTTTTCTCCATCATAACTGCAAATAAAAGGAATCAGCCTTATGCTTTTATCAGGATAATGATGAACCACAGGCTCCAATTTGCCTGTAATTACAATTCCGATGTTAAGTTCTTCTTTGATTTCCCTTTTAAGACACTCTTCTTCACTCTCATTATCTTCCTGCTTCCCGCCCGGGAACTCCCAGTGATTTGCATGGCTTGTGCCATGGTTTCTTTGTGCAATCAGAATTTTGCCTTTATGTTCAATGATGGCACAGGTAACAGGTATGATCTTTTTAACCTGCATCTTCTGATGGTTTTTCAGATGCATCTTCTTTCGATGTCTTCTTTTTTTGAGATTTCGGTTTGGTGTTAAAGAAATTCATAGTTCTTTCAATACCAATGGTTGCAAAACTGGTAATTAGCTCGCCACATTTTTTTATAACAGGTTCAATAATTTCCAATTCCCATGTTTCCCATTTCCCCAATACGTAGTGCACCTGTGCACCTTTCGGGAAATCATCTCCAATACCAAATCGCAACCTGGGAAACTGATTTGAGCCCAGTACTGATATTATACTTGCCAGTCCATTATGTCCACCATCACTTCCTTTTGCTTTCAACCGGAGTGTGCCAAGGGGTAAGGCAACATCATCAACAATAACCAGAAGGTTTTCTAAGAGAATTTTTTCTTTGGTAAGCCAGTAATGAATGGCTTTCCCGCTCAAATTCATATAAGTACTTGGTTTTATCAGTAAAAAAGTACGGCCTTTAAATTTGAATGAAGTTTTATCGCCATATCGCGCAGGTTCAAAACTTACATTTTTTGTTGAGGCAATGTGGTCAAGTACCATAAAGCCAATGTTATGTCTGGTATTTTCGTAATCGGGGCCAATATTCCCCAACCCAACAATCAGATATTTCACTTCTTCGGTTTTATTTTCGTCTTTGGGTTGCTTTTTACCCCAAAGTCGGGTTAATATTTTGAGCATAGGCTATGGGTTCAAAAAAAGCAAGGCATAAAGATAAAACCTTTATGCCTTGTATTCAAATTAGCCCCTTTGGGCATGTAAAATCTATTCTGATTTTTCTTCTTTAGCTTCACCACCTTCTGTAGCACCTTCGGTATCTCCTTCACCTTCAGCTCCTTCTTCGCCTTCTTCACCTTCTTCGTCTTCGTAAGCATCAACAGGTGCCATCATGGCTGCTCTTGCAGACTTAACGATTACCACTACTGCATTATGGGGGTTAAGGAATTCAATTCCTTCAATATCAAGATCACCAACTTTAACAGAATCGCCGATTTCAAGTTTGGAAATATTAATGATAACCCTGTCAGGAAGAGCATCCATCAAGCCTTTCACTCTGAGTTTTCTTAGTTTGGTAATGAGTTTACCACCACTTATTACACCAGGTGAACTTCCTTCCAACTGAATGGGGATATCAATTTTAACTGGTTTTTTGTCGAATACTTCCAGGAAATCACAGTGGACAATCTTGTCATTAACAGGATGAAATTGTGCATCCTGAAGAATTACATCGTACTTCTTACCATCGATATCAAGATTAATAATGCAGGAATCGGGTGTGTAAATGATGTCCTTAAATGACAGTTCGGGTAGAGAAAAAGAAATTTGTTTTTCTCCGCCATAAAGCACACAGGGAACCAATCCCTGGCGGCGCAAAGCCTTAGCATCTTTTTTCCCTACGTTCTCCCTGAGAGAACCGCTCACAGATACTTTTTTCATTTGTTATTGATTTTTAGATGAAT
>SKSE01000114.1 GCA_007118135.1 Bacteroidales bacterium
TGCGCGAAGTATGGAAATTTAAAAATTTCATTGCCGAAGAAATACCTGGCGAAGGTACTTCGCAGCAAAGCCTGGCACGCATGGTGATGGATCTTCGCAGAGATGTTGATGAGATCAAACAAAGGGTACTCTGAACGGTTTTATTCAGGAATCTGAAATTGCAAAAAAGTAACAGATATCATGGCGCGAACAATTATTTTCCTGAATCTACTTCTTTGGGTAAGCATCACCATGGGGAACCTGCCTTTCTCCAACAGTCATATATCAGAAGTAGATGGAGTAAAACTCCATTATCGTTTATGGGAACCGGGCGATGGTTTGCCCAAAGGGAATGTGCTTATGGTGCATGGTTTCAGCGGTTCCACCTTTTCGTGGCAACAAACAGCCGACAGCCTTTCGAAAGTGGGTTACCGTGCCGTGGCTGTGGATGTTCCTCCATTTGGCTTCAGTGACCGGGCACCACGACAAAACCATTCAGTTACAGCTCGTGCCTCTTTGCTGATCGCATTCCTTGAACAGGAGTTTCAGGGTACCACATGGCATCTCGCAGGTCACTCCATGGGAGGTGGAATTGTACAGGCCATGGCTTTAATGGAACCATCGCTTTTTGAAAGTGTTAACTTTGTTGCAGCAACACTTTTTTCTTCCATAAAACCCGGAAGCAGGCAGTCGCCAATGTGGATGAGCATCCCGGGACTTACTGCATTTGCAGGTAACATCGCAGAAAGCTGGGTCATTAACAGGTCGAGAATTGAACAACTTCTGGCATCTGCTTACGGACAGAATCCAACGCCTGAACAGGTGGACGGTTATCTTATACCACTTCAGGTTCCCGGAACAGCCAGGGGCATTTTGCATATGCAACGCTTCAACAGGGAATTGACCGAACTGGATGCTAAAACCCTCTCAATTCCGGCATTGGCCATTTGGGGCGAAAATGATACATGGGTGTCGTTACAGTCGCGCAGCAATGTTCTGGAACAGATACCCGGGGTGCAACTGAAGGTAATAGAACAGGCAGCCCATAATCCCATGGAAACCCACTTTAAAGAATTCATCGGAATCTACATTGCCTTTCTCAATAATCTGTAATTTTGGGCATGGAAAACAAAGAATTATTCAGGGAATATTTTGCCATCAGGGATGAGCTGGACCGCCATTGTGCCGAGCTTTACCAATTGCACGCTCCCCACCTGAACTGCAAAGCCGGATGCGACTCATGTTGCATGGATTTCAGTATTTTTCCCGTTGAATTTTATGCCATCAAACAACAGGCGGGCGATGATCTGAAAAAGGGGATGAATCCTGCTTCTGAAGGCGGTTGCCCTTTCCTGGTAAACCATCGCTGTGTAATATATGACACAAGACCTATGATTTGCCGAACACAAGGTTTACCACTCTTATACATGGGAGAAGAGCAGTGGGAGCTCTCGGTCTGTGAGCTTAATTTTAAGGATTTTGATTTTGATAAATTTACGGAGGAAAATACTACTCCCCAGGATAAATACAACAGCAGGTTGTTTCTTCTAAATCAGAAATATACAAAAAGCCTTAAAAGTAAGCCTTACAATACTAAAGATCTTTTGCCGCTAAGGGAACTACTTGATTTACTGTAAATTTTACCTTTTAAAATAATAAAGGTTACTCAAAAAGGAAAGAAACCATTATGACCTTCGAGTTGAGCCGGTCAATGGAATTGGCAAACATGCTGTTTTCTCTTGAAAGCATATCTCTGATTCCGAATGATGCTTTGATTTCTGTTGAAAATTTGAAGTAGTAAAAATAATAGTCAAATCCAACACCCATCTCATAGAAAAAATCGTTTTTCCCTATTCTAACAAGTAGCTCATCTTCAAAATCTTCTTTGTCTTCAACTGATGCAAGGTCATGACTGTATTTCAGACCACCGATAACATAGACCCTGGTGTTAGTCATTCGTACAGACTTATATTTAAGATGCAGCGGAAAATCAACAAATGTACTTTCCAGTTGTTGTGTGCGGATTATGGGGCTGCCATTTTTTACGCCCCGATATACGATATTTCTGTCGCCGAAAGTCAGGGTAGGAATAAATCTCAGATCCCACTGATCGCCCAGGCGCAGGTTGGAGACAATGCCAATGTTGAAACCATATTCAGCTTCTGGCAGCACTGATTTTAATGTATCAAACTCAGCGATAATATTACCGGCCATTTGCACATTATGTAGGTTAGAAATGGGCTTGAGAGAAAAGTTTAGTTTATTGAATCCCAGAGAGAATCCAAAGTGATAATCTTTCTGGTCGTGATGGGGTAAGTTTTCAAAATTAAAAGCTCCTCTTCTTTGCGAATGGGCCGGTTGAATGGCTGTCATGAGAAGCAGCAGGCCCAATAAAAATAGAATACTGAAATTTTTTCTTATCACTTTGTTTGGGTTATATAAAACTGGTAATTGCTGATGGTAAATCTGTTTAAATCCAAAAACGTTGATTGATGCAATTATATTGCGGTAAAGTTATTGAATTTCTTCATAGGGTAATAATCAGGATTTTTTCTATGGTTAGAAATGATTATTATTTCACAGCTTCGTATAAATATGTAATACCCATAGTGAGTTTTCTTGCATGGGCAGTTTTAAAACCTGCATCTTTGAGCCATTCAACAAAGGAATTACCGTACGGGAAAGTTTTTACCGATTCGGGCAA
>SKSE01000245.1 GCA_007118135.1 Bacteroidales bacterium
ACCGCAGAGATGCCGCACTGATTCCGAAAACATTTTCTCCGAAAGGTACAGTATTGAGATATAGAAGCAGAATCTCATTTTTACTGTAAATCCCTTCAAGCCTGTGGGCAATGATATATTCCCTGAACTTACTAACCGGAAGCGAGAAGATTCCATTGTTATTTCTTGGGTAGAGATTTTTGGCAAGCTGTTGACTCAATGTGCTGCCGCCACCTGCGGAGCTTTCTCTCATTAATAATGTGCGAAACAAGACCCGTCCGAGACTCCGGTAATCTATTCCCCTGTGCTGATAAAATCTTACATCCTCCGTTGCAATCAGGCAATTGACAACATTTTCCGAAATCTGATCCAGGTTAACATGTGTCCGGTCAATGATAAAGTACTTTCCCAGTAGCTCGCCACCTTCGGCATATACTTCTGAAGAAACGTAGTTTTCGATGGAAGCGAGTTCACTTTTCCCCGGAAGTTTACCCCACAAACCCATCCATACAGTAAGAAAAAACAGGAACAATAAAACAGGCAGTGAGAGAACGGCAATTACAGCTGCAGGTATATATTTTTTAAAAGAAACCCTGGTTGATCTTCTCTTTTTCTTTCTCCGGCTATGATAAACAGATGTTTTTTTGATGGATCTCAATTCTGTAAAGGTGTTTAATGTCTTTAGCAAAAATCAGAAAAAACTGATTAAAAGATAAAAAATAACGAAACTCCGCCAACACTTATTATGGCACCCACAACTTCTTTCCAGCTAACCTTTTGTTTAAAGAAAATTAAAGTAGGAGGGATAATAAGAATAGGAGTAATGGCCATAATGGTCGATGCAATACCTGTAGTTGTATTCTGGGCTGCCAGAAGCGATAATGACACCCCTATAAACGGACCAAAGGTTGCACCCAGTAACATGAGAAGCATAGGTTTACGTTGAGGCAGCGCATCATATACTGACTTCCATCTTCTGAAAAAGCTGACAATTATGATAAACCCGAATATTCCTGCAATAACTCTTATCTGTGTAGCGGCAAAAGGGTCAAAATCACCCATACCGTATTTGCTCAGAACATAACCCGTGGCCTGACCAACAGCCCCCAAAAAAGCAAAAAGCAAACCCTTTACCGGATACTTTATTCGCTTTCCTCCTGAAGAATGTTTTTCAAAAATTACCAGTGCAATGCCCGAAATGGTTAACGTCATTCCCATTATATTAATCCAGCTCATTTGCTCTGCCATGATGAGCCAGCCCAATGTGGCTGTTATGGGCGGCACAAGGGTCATTATGAGCATAGATAGCCTTGAGCCTATAAGTGTGAAGGCTTCAAAAAGAAAAAGATCGCCAATTACAAACCCTACTAAACCTGAAAGAATCAGCCAGTACCAGGCATGAACTGTAGCATCCAGGGGGAAAAACAATCCGCGGTTGAACCACGAAAAAATGCTTAGCAGTACCAACGCCATTACCAGTCTGATAAAATTCACAGCAATACTACCTACTTTGCGGCTGGCTGTTTCGAAGGCAATGGCAGTAATTGTCCAGCAAAAAGCTGTACCCAGTGCAGCAAGTTCTCCAATCCGGTCTTCCATCATTTTATTTTGAGCCGCAAAGTTAGAATTTTATAAGACACTCAGAAGAATTTCAAAATATTGCCGGCACTTTTTTGATTAGTTTTGTGAAACCATAATAGCAAGTTTCGATACATGGTAACAGTTCCTGTTTTATTTGATTGACAACGCATGCGACATTACAATATACCTGTGTTTATTCCCGAACTGGCATGTCCGTTCCGATGTGTTTACTGTAATCAGTATAACATCTCCGGAACCTGTAAAGCACCCGAACCAAAGGAAGTAAACGGAATCATCGAGAAGCATCTTCAGACCATTGATTACATGAATAATGATGTTGAGATTGCCTTCTTTGGAGGCAGTTTTACAGCATTACCCCAGGAGCAGCAGAATGTTTACCTTGAAATTGCAAAACCATGGATTGATTCGCGCAAAATCAAGGGAATCAGAATTTCTACACGACCCGATTATATAGATGAAGAAATTCTGCAGAACCTGAAAAACAACCATGTAACAGCCATTGAGCTGGGTGCCCAATCTCTCAACGATAAAGTCCTTAGCCTTGCAGGCCGAGGCCATAATGCCGCCCAAATTGAAAGGGCAGCCATCATGATCCGGAATATGGGTTTCGAAACCGGGTTACAAATGATGACAGGGCTTCCGGGTGATACAGAGAAATCGACTATGGAAACTGCACACAGGATCATTGAACTGGGGGCTCAAACCACCAGAATTTATCCCACACTGGTAATTGAAGATACTGATCTTGCAGAGTTATACCAACAGGGAAAGTATAAACCACAATCGCTGGAAAAAGCTGCTGATCTTTGTGCCTGGTTGTATTTGCTTTTTCAGACTGCAGGAGTAAAAGTTCTGCGGATGGGACTGCATCCTTCGGAAAACTTTTATGAGGGAGGTAGTCTGATTGCCGGACCATTTCATCCCGCTTTTGGTGAAATAGCCATGACTCGTGTGTGGAATTACCGGCTTAAGGATATTATTCCCGAAAGAGCTGAAAAACTTATTGTTAGTGCTCATCCCACGCAAATAAACGCGGTTATCGGGCACAGGAAGACTAATAAAGAATGGTTGCTGGATAAATTCAGATATGTTGAATTCAAAGCGGAACCCGGATTAAAAAAAGAACAGATCCATGTTGATTTTTATTGATAAACGGGCACCTGACCAGGCGAAGAAAAAACTGTTGCATTGGGGTAGTGTAGTTGAGTTTGAAACCAACGGAATAGTATATGATGCCATTTCCGGGCATCCTGATATTTTTATCTACCAATGGCCCGGCGGACTTGTGGTTTCTCCTGATTTACCCCAACAATACCTGGAATTAATTTCGGAGAATGATATCATTATGGGTACCAAAAGATGCGGCATGAAATACCCTGATACCGCACCCTATAATGCATTGTACACTTCCTACGGGTTATTGCACAACATGCATGTCAGTGTACCTGAAATTCTGTCAACCCTCAAAAAACATATTCATTGCAGTCAGGCGTATACAAGATGCAATACCATTCAGGTTGGAGATGTAATACTCACATCCGATAAAGGAATTGAAAATATTCTTAAGATGGAAGGCATTCCGGTTTTTTATATTTCACCGGAAAAGATCCTGTTGGAAGGCTTTAAACATGGATTTTTTGGTGGTTGCTGCGGAATCTCTGGGAACTCATTTTTTATTTGCGGCAGCCTTAAACATCTTGAAGAGGGAGATAAATTATATGATCTTATTACATCGCAGGGTTTTCATATTGAAGAATTACATCAGGGTCAACCAGTAGACGTGGGGGGCATTTTCTTTTTTTAAAATACAGGGAATTGCGGAGTTTTTAATTTACTAATAGAATTATTTTAGCATTTTAAGGCTGAAATAAAAATGCCAGGTTTATAAACGAACATGCAAATTCCTGAATATGTCTGAAATATTTGCACAAAACTCTGTTGTTAAGCGTTGTGCGTTCTGTTTTTTTCTTAGACTCAAAATCCACCAATGTTTTCTGATTCTTATGGTTGTTTTTGGTTTTCTGTCATGTCAGAATAAAAGCCGAAAGCCGGAAGGATTTCTCACTTCATTTGTTTTTGCTGATACCTTAAACATCAAAACATACAACTCGCGAGATTTTGCAGATCCGGTGAGTCTTCCTTTGCCTGCTTTCAGGAAAATTTATCCAACCATTACAACATCTCCTGTTATTGCCGGTAGAAATACTTATGAATTTAAACCCACTGTTGATGTAGCAGGAGAACCCGAGATCATTGAAATTCAGTCAATGAAGCCATCTGTTATTAAAAAGTCTGAACCATTAATAGTGAGTGCCGGTATTCCTGCGCACACCGAAGCCAGGGAGCCCATGATAAAATTCATCAACCCCTTCAGTTTTAGTTTTTACACCCGAACACAGGGGTTAAATCACGATGATATAAGTTCCATTGTGCAGGATAGGGCAGGTAATTTATGGATAGGTACTTATGGTGCAGGGCTTGTTAGATTCGATGGAAGCTTTTTTTCTCATTTTGATCAAAAAACCGGATTACCCGACAACCATGTTTTATCGCTCTATATAGATAATGATGGATTTGTCTGGATAGGAACCAGGTTAGGGGGATTGATAAGATTTGACGGAAGAAACTATGCTATCTTCAATGATCAGAATGGATTGACCAACAACAGTGTTGAGGCGATTTTTCAGGACAATAATGGAAACTACTGGTTTGGAACCTATGGCGGAGGAGTAAGTCAATTTGACGGAGAAACCTTCATTCACTATACATCTGAGCAGGGATTGGCAGGTAACATTGTGTATACGATTGAACAGGATAATGATGGAAATATGTGGTTTGGAACCAGGGGTAATGGAATTTCATCCTTTGATGGCCAAAGCTTCAGAAACTATACCACACGCCAGGGTCTGGCATCCGACTATATCATTAATTCAGTTAAGGATCATAAGGGCAGATTATGGTTTGGTACCGATGGGGAGGGTGTAAGTATATTTGACGGAAAACATTTCAGCCAGATATCAACCCGAGAAGGTATGCCCGATACAGATATTTTGAGTTTGACTGAAGATTCAGATGGCAATATATGGCTCGGTACCCGAAGAGCAGGCATTGTTAAAATTAAGAATGGGCAAATGCTTAATTTCAGGGAGAGTGACGGACTGAACAATAGTTTTATCACATGTCTTTTTGAAGATTGTTCAGGAAAGATGTGGTTTGGAAGTTATGGCGGTGGAATAGGGCAATACAATGGAGATATATACCGGCATTTTAATGAGAATAATGGCTTAACCGACAGTTTTATTCGAAGCATTACCCAGGACGATGAAGGTACTATCTGGTTGGCATCGCACACAAATGGTGTTTTTAAATTTGATGGAACACATTTTACAAACATTTCATTCCGGGACCAATTGCTTGATAACCGCATAAGATCAATATATAAAGATTCTGAAGGTAACATCTGGATAGGTATTTATGGAGGCAATCTGGTAAAATACGATGGTTCTGATTTTTATTCAATGGATATTATCTCTGATGGAGAAAAAGTTTCTATTGTTTCTATAACTGAAGATAATCAAGGAAATATTTGGATTGGCACACATGGTTATGGCATTTTTATGCTGGATGATGAAAATGTGTTAAACTATACGACAGATCATGGTTTAAGTGATAATCATATAAGAAAAGTAATTGCTGATAAATCAGGGAATATCTGGACAGCAGGACGCACAGGAGGTATAACAAGGTTTAATGGTCATAGTTTTGCCTATTATAATACCATGAATGGTTTTCCGGCCAATGATATTTTTGACCTTATTGTTGATGAAAGGGGATGGGTATGGGCAGGATCTAATGGTGACGGACTATTTCTAATAAGTGATGATGTTGTATTAAATTTTACCGAGCGCCAGTGGCTCCCCAGTAATTATATTTATTCTTTACTGGAGGATGATTCAGGAAACTTATGGTTTGGTACACGAATGGGACTCAGCAGATTATTGCTCCCTGGGAAATTGACAGAGAATGATTTGCCGGTATTTTCTAATCATGATTTTTATAATACCGGTGTATATTTTAAAAACTTTACCCGGAGCGACGGTTTCTTAGGCATAGGCTCAAATTCTAAGGCAATTTTTCAGGATGCCCAGGGACTTATCTGGATAGGAGCCAATGATATATTAACCGCTTTCTCACATCATAATGCGTCAAGCATAGCAGAAATCCCTGCTGTGGAAATTATAAACGTTGGCTTATTTAATGAAAATATTCCCTGGGAAGATGTCTTGTTAAATCAGGATACAACATTGATTTTAGGCAATGGTGTTGAAGTCTCAAAGATGAGATTTGATGATATTTCGCCCTGGTACGGATTGCCCCAAAACCTTAATTTAAAACACAGTAATAATTATATCGTATTTACTTTTGTTGGTATTACTACACGTTTTAATGACCAAATAAGATATCAGTTTAAACTTGAAGGTCAGGATGATAAGTGGAGCGCTCTAACCCATCGGCAGGAAGCTCATTATGGAAATTTATCGCCTGGGAATTACAATTTCAAGGTTCGTGCAATTAACAATAGTGGTATTGTAAGTGAGGAACTGGAGTATGCTTTCAGTATATCAAGACCATTATGGCGTAGTACCGGAGCTTTTATATTTTATGTTTGTTTATTGATTATCGTATTAGCATTTAGTTTGTTTTACAGAAAGATGCTAATACAGCAGAAAGAACAACGAAGGACCGAAGAAATGCTGCTTTATCAAGAAATTGAAATTGCCAGAAAGTCTGTAGAATTTAAACAAAATTTTCTGGCTAATATGAGTCATGAGATTCGAACCCCTCTTACCGGTATTCTAGGTATGGTTGAATTACTGCATAACACCAATTTGACCGAAGAACAAAAAGATTACCTGGAAACCCTTCAGCATTCTGGTGAAAACCTGCGGGAGACAATAAACCTTGTGCTGGATTATTCTAAAATTGAAGCCGGCAAAGTAAAACTAAGGGAAGAAACTTTCGAATTGAACGGACTGATTAAAGAAGCAGAAAAAATGTTCCTTTCCATTTCTACCAAAAAAGGACTTGACTTTTTTGCTGAATCAGATCCTGATTTGCCTGAGTATATCAAATCAGACAAACAGCGTGTTTCACAGATTTTGAATAATTTGATTTCTAATGCTTTTAAATTTACATCAAAGGGCTCGGTTAAGGTAAGTGTTTCTTTAGTTGATAATAATCTGCTGCCAGAAAACGATAATTCCATATTGATAAAAATTGAAGTAACTGATAGCGGAAAAGGAATAAGTGCCAGTGAACAGAAAAATCTTTTTAAGCCTTTCTATCAAACCGAACAGGAATATGATCGTAAATTTGAAGGTACAGGACTTGGCCTTTCTATTTCCAAAGAACTTACCACAATGCTGGGGGGTGAAATCGGTCTTCAAAGCAAACCCGGCAGAGGCAGTACATTCTGGTTTACTTTTAAAGCTGAAAAATCGGAAAAAATTGATCCGCAATTCAATATCAGGAAAAAGGAAGCAGGTACAAATCAATCACCTTTAAATATTTTACTCGTTGAAGATAAAAAGATAAACCAGAAAGTAATTAAATTGCTGCTAAAGGGAATGGGGCATAAAGTCACAATCTTTGAAAATGGTTTACAGGTGGTTGATAATTATATACCAGCCGTTTATGATATCATTCTAATGGATATTCAGATGCCCGTTATGGATGGAATTACCGCTACTAAATTGCTGAAAGAGAAATTCAGTTTGCTTCCTCCTATTATAGGTTTAAGCGCTAATGCTTTTGAGGGCGACAGAGAAAAGTATATGAATATGGGAATGGATGAATATCTTACTAAACCTGTAAAATCAGATGATTTCAGAAATCTGATTGAAACGCTTGGAATGGTAAATTGATCAGAAAAATGGTTATACATTAAAGCGGATATTCAGAATATCTCCATCTTTTACCTTGTAGTTTTTTCCCTCAATAAAAAACTTTCCTGCTGTTTTACATGCATTTTCCGACCCTAACGTGGCAAAATCTTCATACTTCATAACCTCGGCTCGTATAAAACCACGTTCGAGATCGCTGTGGATAACCCCGGCGGTTTGGGGAGCGGTCATTCCTTCTCTGAAGGTCCATGCATGGGTTTCTTTGGGACCAACGGTGAAAAAAGTTTTCAGGTTCAACAGATCGTAGGCAGCCCGAATCAACTTGTTTACCCCGGGTTCTTCCAGCCCAAGATCATTCAGAAATTCTTTCCGGTCTTCCTTGTTTTCCAGTTCAGCGATCTCTGCCTCTGCCTGGGCTGCTATGATCAATATACCGGTATTTTCATTTTCTGTGGCTTTTTTTACCTGTTCAACATATGCATTTCCATCGCGGGCAGATGCTTCATCCACATTGCAAACATACAATACAGGTTTTATTGTCAGCAAAAAGCAGTCGTCAATATATTTACGATCGCTTTCTTCAATAGGATATGTGCGTGCACTCTCACCGTTTTCCATATGCTCTGTTAGACCGTTGATCACATCAATCCCATGCTTTGCATCCTTGTCGCCACTTTTGGCCACTTTTTCAAGCCGGTGGATTTTTTTCTCCAGGGTTTCCAGGTCACGGCTTATGAGTTCCAGGTCGATGATCTCTTTATCGCGCACCGGATTTACACTTCCCTCAATATGGGGTACCATATCATCATCAAAGCATCGCAATACATGTAGGATGGCGTCGGTTTGCCTTATATCGGCAAGGAATTGCGCACCCCCTTTCATTTGTCCGCCACCTTTTACCAGCCCGGGAATATCAACGATTTCAACCGTTGTGGGAACAATTTTGGCAGATTTGGCCAGGTAAAACAATACTTCCAGACGGGGGTCGGGTACTTCTATCTGCCCGAGATTGGTGGTTTTGGGCGCACCTGCACCCACTTTGCTTTTCGATAAACAGTTAAAAACGGTTGTTTTTCCTGTGCCGGACATACCGACAATTCCACATTTCAACGCCATAGTATGCTGTATTTTTTTCGGGTGCAAAAGTACGCATTATTTTGGTTTAAAGTTGAAAGGTTAAAAGGTTGAAAAGTTGAAAGACTTCGGTCTTCGGTCTTCACTCCACCCGCAATATGCTAAACACCTCACCTTCCTGAAGCAAGTGCTCATGTCCAGGTCGTTGTGCCAGTCCCAGCATGGATTGCGGCTCAAACAAGCTTACCAGGAAATTGCTGTGAAGTTGCGCGGTAGTTACAAGCACATATTCTTCGGTAAGCTCGCTGCCATCAAAAGTTTGTGTGGAAACCTGCGGAAAACGATTGGGAAGCTCTTCATCCAGACTGGTTTCAATGGATTCGATAAAATACCCAAAAACCGTTTTACCAGTCAAATCGGGTGTGGTTTCATACTCCACCTGGTGAAGTTCCAGGAATTCCATCATTTGTTGGTCGCTCGCCGGTATGAGGTAGGCCGAAGGGCGATTAACATTGAGGTTGGATTGTACCAGCGGATGATAATTCTCCACAACTACCAGTGTATCTTGTCCGGTGGTAGCCGATGTAAGCGGAAGCATGAGATTACTTCCATCAGGGAAATGTTCCATACGGATGGCCACTTTATCGCCCGGCTGTGCAGTTTTTAGTTTTTCCTGTGCATTTATAACCAAATCCCGGGTTTCACTTGATTGGGCATGAAGAAAATCAAGTAGTGCCACGATTCCTTCGTATTGCCCCATAGTTCGCCGGCCAAGGTTTTCGATAAAACCATCAGGCCCGTTAATACCTTCAAAAATAAAAGAAAGCGTGTTCCGGATAGCGAAGCTTTGCCGGCCGTCGTCAAAATCGACTGTAGAATGCCTGGTGCGGCCCATATTGGGTGCCGGGCCCACCAGGTAATTATGAAAACTGAATCCCTTTTTGTTAAGATGCTGTTCAATGTGGGGCAGTGCACTGTTAAGCGCAAAGCTCCGTATGTTGCTGTCCACATTGATGTTGGTAGGCACACCCACCTGCATATCAAAATTTTTATACCCCCCGAATTCGGCCCACGATTCCCGGAAAGGGTAATATTCATGAATATCCACCGTAACATGTGCATTAAACTCCCTGAAAAGGCTGTGTATGGCCCGTGTTTCGGGTGCCAGTTGCACAATATGGTCGCGGTTGAGGTCGATGCCGCCGGCATTGCGCCGTTCATTCACATCTGATCCATCAGGATTTAGCTGGGGAACAATCCATAATTCCAGGTTTTCAAACCAGTGATTATACCTACCTTTGGCCAGGTCGCGAATCAGCAGCAATGCAGCTTCTTTCCCACTTTGTTCATTGCCGTGTTGCTGGGCAAATATGAGTACGTGCAGTTTATCGTCGGGGTATTCATAAGGGTCAGCTGCGTGCACAGCCACCAGGGGAGTGCCTCCTTCGCTATGCCCGATTACAGTATGATAAAGATTATCGGAAGTCATAACAGCCGTTTCAACAAAATTAATTACTTCCTGTGATGTGGCAGGTTGTTCAAAATTTCGCAGAACAGTGGGAGATTCAACTGGTGTGGCGCAGGCAGTAAGCCAGAGTGCCGTAATGAGTAACAGGCTTCTTATCATTTTTGCAGTGTTTGGGTGATTTGCAGTAGTTTTTCTTTATTGTCAAGTGAACCGTCAATCCAGTGAATTTTAAATCCATTGCGCTCCATGCGCCTGAACCAGGTCATCTGCCGTTTGGCAAACTG
>SKSE01000218.1 GCA_007118135.1 Bacteroidales bacterium
AGCCGGAAAAATTCCTTAGGTTTGCACAAATTTCATTCATGGAAGAAAAAGCCATATACCGCTATTTTATCGAACTGAGTTTTGACGGAACCCATTATCATGGCTGGCAAATTCAGCCCAATTCGGTAAGTATCCAGCAAACTTTGTCAGAAGCGGCTTCTGTAGTATTACGCGAAGAGATCAGTTTTACAGGCTGCGGACGGACAGATACGGGTGTGCATGCTGTAAATTACACCGCCCATTTTGATACTACATTCTCGCCTGATCGTTTAAATTCAACTGATCTTGTTTACAAGCTCAACCGAATGATACCTTCAGAAATAGCTGTAAATGGCATTAGGTTGGTAAAACCCGATACCCATGCACGTTTCAGTGCGCTCAGCCGCAGTTATAACTATTTAATCTTAAGGCGCAAAGATCCTTTCCGGGTAAACCGAGCATGGTTGATGGAAAGAGATCTGGATTTTGATGCCATGCAGCAGGCAACCCGGTTGCTTTACAGTTTTGAAGATTTTGAAGCCTTTTCAAAAGTAAATACCCAGGTAAATCATTTTCGCTGCAAAATACTGGAAGCAGAATGGACAAAGGAAGATCATATCTGGAAATTCCACATCAAAGCAGACCGCTTCCTGAGAAATATGGTGCGCGCCATTGTAGGGACAATTACCGATGTCGGGTTAGGAAAAATTGACCTGCAACAGATGGAAGACATCATAAATAGCAAAAACCGCAGCAATGCAGGCTACTCTGTGCCCGGCTGCGGCTTGTATTTTATGGGTGCGGAATATCCCGGAGATATATATTTGTAATGAATGATGATTGGTGTGGTTAGTTAATTGTTAATGGTGAATGGTGAATGGTGAATGGTGAATGGTGAATGGTAATAGTAATGGGAGAGATAGAAAGGAGAATGGAGAAAAAATAATAAACTCTTTATGTAAACTAAATTCCTAATTCGATTTTTATTCCTATTCGAATCCACCTGCCGGGTTGTGGCACATTGGCAATAGTTACATTAGGCTGATTTAGTAAATTGGTAACTTCGGTATACAATTCAAAAGCACCCCGATGATAATAAAACCGGTAATCCAGCGACCACCAGGAAGGGAAATCCTCCAGTCGGGTAAATTCATTATTCTCATAAACCATATAACCACCTGCCCGGTCAATCCAGGCTATATTTGTACTTAAGCCCCAATTCGGAGAAAAAGGAATCAAAGCAAATAAACCCACTTTATGGCGTAAATAATCCAGAACATAATTAGAAACTAATTCACCACTTGATTTATCTGCTGTAAGAAAAGTATAGTACAGCGAAATACTAGCCGGGTGTTGCGGGTGGAACAAAGAAATATTTCGAAAAGTCATTCCGGCTTCAAAACCTGAAAAGTTAACATTGGTAAAATTCATGCTTTTCCATTGATCTTCTCCGGGCCGGCGCACCCAGTCTATCATATCCTGACCCCAACGGTTAAAAACAGCCATTTCAAAAGACCAGCCATTGAAAGTTGCTTTAAGCCCGGTTTCTGCAGAAATTGCTTTTTCGGGCTGCAGTGATGCATTACCGAGGTTAGAAGGCCCACTATAAAACAAGTCGGTAAAAGTGGGCAGGCGAAGTGTACGATTAAAGGAAGCAAACCATCGCCATGCCGGAGAAAACTGCCAGCCGGCATCTACCCCTGGGAAAAGTGCTACTCCTTTTTCAAGTTCAGGATTTATCCAAGTGAGTATACCTGCTGATAAAGAGAAGTTTTGTATGAAAAAGCTATGTTCGCCCATCAAACTTAGTCCACTTCGCTGCCATGAATGGGTATAATATACATCGTTGTAACCGGTGGCTTCCCTTGGGTTGATTATAGGTTCGCCTAAAACAGTACTATAAATATGTTCATAGCGAAAATCTGCCCCAAGTGAACTCTTTCCAAAAGTTCCGGTATGTGTCCAGTTAATGCCCGCACCTATCACATCTGTTAAGTGATAATTATGATCATTGTACCAGTCAGGCGACTCATTTCTGAATAATTCAAACCTGTCATGATTGCGACGCCAGTATAAAGATGATTTCAGTTGAAGTCGTCCTTTGGGAATCCACTGCAAAGAAAGTAATCCTGTTTTAATTTCTTCAAATTGCTCCGGGAAGACGGGTGTGTAGAAACTATTGGCACCAAACGCTCTCTGGCCGAAAGCAGCCTGTAAATCAAATTCATAGCTGTCGTTTTCAATAATACCGCGGTAATAAATATTTAAAGCGGAAAAATCAGTGTTTTCTGTAAATCCATCTGTTCGCATACCATGCAAAGACAGGTGATGCGAAATGTTTCCCGTAGTAAATCCCCCGGATAATCCGGCAGCACCAAAGTTATGCTGCCCACCTTCAAGCATCACATTCAGAAAAGGTTGTTCGCTTTTACGGGTAATGATATTTACTGCACCACTGAAAGCATTGGGGCCAAAAACTCTGGCTCCCGGCCCTTGCAGTATTTCAATGCGTTCGATAGTGCTGATATCAACGGGAATGTTAAGGTTATGATGTCCGGTTTGGGGGTCGGTAATATTGATGCCATTAAGAAGCACCATTGCCTGATCGAATGTACCACCTCTTATTCCTATGTCGGCCTGCATACCGAAAGCACCCCTGGAGCGAATATCTAAACCACTTACATTGTGCAGCAGGCCTGCCAGATCCCTTGCAGGAGACTGCTCAATCTGAGGTCGTGAAATTACCTGTACAACACGCATAAGTTCGGATTGAAGCATAGGCGCAATTTGTGCGCTCACCACTACTTCTTCCAGCTCCTTTATGGTATCATTTGGTTGATGGGTAAGAGAATCAGGGGTTTCTTTGGAATGAACGGGAAAGACAAGAATAGAACAACTCAAACTTAGCACTCCGATTTTGATAAGTTTACCCAAACTACTGAACACAGCATAGGATTTACGGCTCCATCGACGAAAACTTATCATATCAAAGTAACGTTGTGGTTGTTTTTCCATGATTTCTGGTTTGCTTAAAAACGAATGAAAAGAATACTTTTAAGAAGATTATAACAAGTGGCCCATCTTGTTTTTCTTCGTATCCAGATAAACCTGGCAATGCGGACCCGTTGGAACTAGAATAGGAATATTTTCAGTAATCTCTATTCCATAGCCTGATAAACCGGTTCTTTTACTGGGGTTATTGGTAATAAGCCGAATTTTTGTTACACCTAATTTTCTCAGAATCTGTGCTCCAATTCCATAATCTCTTTCATCGGCTTTAAACCCCAACTCAACATTTGCCTCAACGGTATCTAGTCCCTTTTCCTGCAAATGGTAAGCTTTCAGTTTATTAAGCAAGCCAATGCCTCTACCTTCCTGATTCATATATAATACAACACCCTTTCCTTCTTCTTCTACCATTTGCATAGCCTTATGCAACTGACTTCCACAATCGCATTTACATGAGCCGAAGATATCGCCTGTTACACATGAAGAGTGAACCCTTACAAGCAGTTCTTCATCCAAATCCCAGCTTCCTTTGGTAAGGGCCAGGTGAAGCTTGTCATTAGTTGTTTGCCTGAAGGCTGTAATTTTAAAATGTCCCCATTCGGTAGGAAGATCAACAGTTATTTCCTGTGTAATTAGACTTTCGGTTTTAATCCGATAAGCAATAAGATCCTCTATAGAAATAATTTTCAGATTGAATTTTCGGGCAATCTGCATCAGCTCAGGCAAGCGTGCCATGGAGCCATCTTCGTTCATGATTTCCACCAATGCACCGGCAGGTTCAAGACCTGCAAGCCTTGCCAGGTCAATAGCAGCCTCAGTATGACCGGCACGTTGTAATACACCTCCTTCGCGTGCTCTGAGAGGGAAAATATGACCAGGACGACCTAATTCATGGGGCTCAATGCTCTTATCGGCTAATGCTTTTATGGTTTTTGCACGGTCGATAGCGGAGATTCCGGTGGTGCATCCATAACCTATCAGATCAACAGATACAGTAAACGGAGTTTCATAGACAGCTGTATTATGGGGAACCATCAGTTCGAGATTCAACTTTTCGCAGCGTTGCCTGGTAATAGGTGCACAAATAAGACCGCGGCCATGTGTTGCCATGAAATTCACAATCTCAGGAGTTATGGTTTGTGCAGCAGCAATAAAATCACCTTCGTTCTCCCTGTTTTCATCATCAACAACAATGATTACCTTTCCCATCCTGATGTCATCAATGGCATCCTCAATTTTGTCAAAAACTATCTCATCAGGCTTGATTTCTTTGGGTTGGTTTCCAGACATTTGATTCAATATTTTTTAAAGATTTAAAAAAACCTATAAGCAAAGCTAAATTCATACTGTAAAAATGCGTTACAAATCGTAATAGCTTAAAATGTATTTGAATTTTTTTCAGTAATATATCCAGCAAAGGTAATAATAACAATAGGCTATGTAACAGAAAAACATAAAAATAAATCTTGCTCTCAAATGCAAGAAGAATATTTGACAGGTAGGCAAGTACCAAAAAAAACGGCCCTATCCACCTCAATGTTTTATGAGAGATAAAACAAAAAGATAGTCCTTTGGTTTTATGCCACAATAAATGAGAAAATTTTCGCAGGTTTTGAAAATTACCTGTTGATATCCTCACCTTTCTCCTGAATTCATCATTCAGATTATTTGAAATATCTTCATAAACAACAGCTCCCAGGTTATTAATACATTTAAATCCCTTTTCCAAAACTTTCATGTTTATGTAAAAGTCATCAACAAGAAAGTTTTTGGGTACCGGCGAATAAAGTTCGCGCCTTACCGCAAAACATCCTCCGAACGGGCCCATCATAGTACCCCATAGAATGCTTTCGTGTTGCTTAATATATACTTCGCGAGAGATATAAGTTTTCTCCTGATGAGAAATACCACTGGAATGCATGTTGGTATTCACCATTCGGGTATCAACCAGCCCAATTTCAGAATCTTTAAAATACTTTACCAACTCGTAAATGGTTTCCTTTTCCAGCATTACATTGGCGTCGGTTAATACAGCTATTTCACCGGTTGAAAGCTCAAAAAGATCATTTACCACATTTCCTTTCCCCCTGCGCTTTTCAAACAGAAAAAAACGAAGATTGGGAAAATACGATGTAAGTTTGCTTACAATTTCATTGGTCCTGTCGGTAGAATTGTCAGAACCAATAAGTACTTCCAGTTTTTCAACAGGATAACCGGTGCTGAAAATGGTTTTTATTTTTTGTTCAATAACTTCCTCTTCATTGAAAGCAGCAATTAGAAGACTTACACTGGGCAAATTATTATCATCTGATTTATAAAAATCATTTTTAATCCGTCGCCCTGATGATAATACATGAATGATAACCGGAAATACCAGGTAAGAATAAAGTATTACTACAACACTGAGCCAAAAAAGACACAAGGCAATCCAGAAAACTGTAGGGTAACCTGCTAACATTTTTTTTCGATATGTTTTTTATAAAAATCAGCAAGACACACAGAAATTTTGTGATTATCAAAATGCTGACTTACAAATTCAACGGCATTATTCCCAATGTCATCAAAAAGTTCTTTGTTTTTTATTAGCAGATCAATTTTCTGTACAAAGTGATCCGGATCATCTTCAATAATAATATTGATTCCATCGGAAACAGGGATTCCTTCAGCACCGATGGTTGTTGTAACAATAGTTTTTCCAAGGGCCATCCCTTCAATAATCTTAACACGCATTCCGCTTCCGGAAAAAAGTGGAGCAACCATTATGGCGTTGCGAGCTATAAAAGCATAAGCATCATCTATTTCGCCATAATATATTAATCCTTCTTTGGATTTCAGTTTTTCTTCAAGCCATACCGGTGCATTGCGGCCTGCAACATGAAATTCAAGACCGGGATTCATGTTGAGTAGTTTTTCCCAAACCTTATCAAGAAACCAAACTATGCCCTCCTGATTGGGAAACCAGTCCAACGTACCTATGAAAAATATACCAGGAAAGTTTATTTCAACTGAATCGGGATTAAACCTTGAAATATCATAACCGGCAGGAACAACAAAAGCCGGTCGGGTATTTCCAAGTTCAAAATAGTGAGATGCATCTCTCCTGGTGATGGGTAGTAAAAGATCGTAAGTATTGAGTATTCTTAATTTAAACTTTTTAATTCTGCGGGCCAGAATTCTGAAATAGATTTTCTTAAGAAATGAGCGCTCCTGCATGGCAACACGTTGCCATATTTCATGTTCGATGTTATGAGCCCGCAGTGCAATTAATGCTTTACTATATTTTCTGATGATATTTATATACCACGCCATATATAGCCCTTCAAGCTGAACCACATCAAAGTCCTTTTCTTGCAAAAGATTTATAAGGGTATGAGTGAAATCTTTATTAAAAAACCTTTCTGCATTATATGGCAAACTTGAAAAAACCAGGTTCTTAAATGCTGCCGTGAAACTTATTTTGGTATCTACTCTAACATCTCTTATGTCGATACGGCTTTTTAGCATTTCAGGTAAATCCTTCATGTCGAAATAATGCTTGGAAGTATTCATTCCGAGCAATGTAATTTCGTGCCCCAAGGAGTGAAGCCCCATTGAGATGTTAAGTGTAGCTATGGAACCACCGTCTTTTGGGGGATAAGGGATTTTATTGGTTAGTTGCAGAATCTTCATTCACCTTTTTGCTTGCAAAATTATCAGTATTAAGAGAATTTCCGCTATGAGTTGCGTTTTTTTCTGAGTTTATTTGAAAGCGCTTTAAATTCTTAAGGCCGAATTTCATTTTACTCAGCTTTGCAATATAACTATCCATGTCAAGCACTGCTGAATCAGTACTTGCCTTAATAGTTAATAAAACGGCTACGGGTAAAAGAAAAGCACTAGCCATCCACATTCCCTGCCAGGCATCCATAACTCCTTCTCTCACAAATTTTTCGCCTGTAATAGAGATAACATGAAATAAAACAAAAAACAATACTGAAACCACTACTGGTAGCCCAAAACCACCTTTACGGATAATTGCACCCAGGGGCGCACCTATCATAAACAAGACCAGGCAGGCAAAAGACAATGTGAATTTTCGATGAAATTCAATCTGATAGCGGGCAAGGGTTCGTTTACGTGTTCGAAACTCTTCATGAGAAAGTTGTGCGCTTTCCTTTATCTGGCGAATATTGTTAAGTGCCTGGTCAGTTAACATACGCTGGTATCTTGCATCTTTAACTTTTAAAATATCCATCAAAATAACATCTTCTTTCAGGTGCAATTCACTCCTTTTTAAGCTATCAATTGACTCATAATGATAAAATCTTCCGAAACTGTTTCTGATAAACTCATCTTCCCTGGTTGTAATATGATTTTTTATAGAATCTTCAAAATGAAGAAGTTGCGATATTTTGAGCATTCTGAAATGTGACCTGAACAGGTCTTCATCAGTACGTGCCAAAGCAAATGCACTAAGATCAAACTTCCTGATTTGTTTATCAAAATAGGTTCGCTGAAACTCTCTCGACTGGTCTCTGCTATCTTCGGGAGGCATATCCTGATAATTAGAACCGTTATATAATGTCAGAACCAAAAAATGTTCATCTTGGGTGGTATACATGGTACCCCACTCTGCAAGTGTAATATTTACATTACCTCTTCTATCCGTATGATCATATATTTTTATATTTCGCAATATATTGCCATCGCCTTCTTTCTTTTCTACCTTAATAACATAGTTATCAATACCTTTGTAATAAATACCTTCTACAATGTTAAAGGCAGGTCGTTGTTGTCGCACATCGTAGAGCAATGAACCCATTTTAAGATTGGCAACCGGCAAAATATTGTTTGAAAAATAAAATGCCGAAAAAACCAGGAGCAACGAAACAATTACCAGGGGCCACATAATTTTGGTGAGCGAAATACCTGCTGATTTTAATGCCACCAGCTCATAGTTTTCGCCGAGACTCCCCAAAGTCATAATTGATGATAAAAGAATTGCCAGGGGTAATGCAAGGGGAACAAATGTTGCAGATGCATAAAACAATAATTCACCAATAATATACCACTCAAGACCTTTACCAACCAGATCATCAATGTATTTCCATAAAAACTGCATTAGCAATATGAACAGGGCTATAAAAAAAGTCATAATAAATGGCCCAATATATGTTCGTAATACTAAGCTATGTAGTTTCTTCATCAGTTTCCAGATAGTGAATTGATTTTTTCAGGCTTACCTTAATCGGTTATGATTAAACGCTATATACAGGTTTATTATTTTCTGTTTAAATATGCAGCAAAAACGGGCAATCTGAAAAATATCTGCAAAGATACAATTCATTAAATATTTTGTAAGCCAAAAAATATAAATGATAGAAAGGCTTCGATTGAAATACATAAGTTAAGTGTTGCCAACTATTCATAAACTATCTAAAAATCAGTATTCTTTGTAATTTTTTTAAGTTCTAATGAGGTAACTTTGGAGAAAACAACAGCAGAAAAAACTTTCGCACCACTGACGTTGTTATTAGTTTGAAATCGTTTTAATACAGAATGCCACGCAGTAAATTATCCATTTTTTCAGCCATAACTACACGAAAGGTAATTGTTTACCGGTCGTTTTTGCATTTCACTGTTTTTTTGCTCATGCTATCAATGTGGGTTTCTTGTGCGCCTGCTCAAAGATTTCCCGAGTTTTCAGGCAAAGAAGTTCACCATTTCGAAATGGTAAATATTGGAGGTGCCAGACAAGCATTACTTATAAATGGTAAACGTGCAGATAATCCGGTTCTGGTTTTTTTGCATGGAGGCCCCGGGTTTCCCATGCTTCCTTTTGAACCTTTTTCAGAAAGTATGCGTCGGCTCGAAAGCCAATACACAGTTGTTTACTGGGAACAAAGGGGAACAGGCAAATCATTTTCAAGACGACTAGATAGGAAGTCAATGAACATGGAGCAGTTTATCAGTGATACACGGGAAGTTATTGATTATGTTAGGGAACTTATGAATGTTGATAAGGTTTATTTATGGGGACATTCATGGGGAAGTAATGTGGGAGCTATATATGCATCAAGGTATCCTGAAACATTGCACGCATATATCTCTACGGGTCAAAGTGTTGACCCTTTTCAAAATGAAAGACTTGCCTATGAATTTGTGAGAGAAAAAGCCTTACAGGATAATAACCGGCGCGCTCTTCGCCAATTGGCAAGAATTGACACCATACCCGAAAATTATACATTACAGAATGCACTTACCATTCGTAAATGGGTATACCGTTATGGAGGTATTGTTTATCAAACCCGCGATGCACGACCCTATGTAGATTTACGGGAAATAAGAACCATCTTAACAACTCCCATTTATTCACTTGGTGTACGTATGAATCTTTTATTGAATCCCTATTTCAGCGCTGAAGAGCTTTGGGAAGATCTTATGGAAACCAATCTCTTTGAGCAGGCTCCTAAAATTGAAGTACCTGTTTTCTTTCTGGTGGGCAGACATGATATTATTGTATCTTATTATCTTGCAGAAAGGTATTTTCATGAATTGACAGCCCCACAAGGTAAAAAACTTATATGGTTTGAAGAGTCGGCCCACCGACCCTTTTCTGAAGAAAAAGAGAAGTTTCTGAAAACCATGAAGACAATAATTCCTGAATATCAAACCCGTGGTTTCAGCAGTGAGCAAACACCTTGATTATCTTAATTTATAAATTAAAAAAAGCACTGAGAATTTACACTCTCAGCGCTTTAGTTGTTTTGTTGAAAAAACATGAAGAGAATTACAAACAAAACATTTCAAACCAAAAACCAAAATCAAATCAAACTTATACTACCTGACTTAAGGCAACTCTTTGAATCTTGTTAAAGATGATATCTTCATCATCATCAAGATTTACCTGAACAATCTTTATATCTGGAAATCTATTCAACAGGTAACCCATCAACTGATAACTGTATTTTTCAACTATCATAGGGCCTAAAATTACAAGGTCATGCGGGGCGGTTTCAATCAACGAACACAAGTGATTATATCTCAAAGCCTTACCTGTTATTTCAATATGAGGTTTGCTCTGCAATAGTTCAACAATACCATTTAGCATTATGTCGCTGTTTTCCGCAATTATGATTCGGCAATAGATCATATCTGTATAATTTTTATCAAATTTACACCTGAACTCTATTGCCAGAAACCGTATTTTTACGTGAAATTAAATAGCGTATTACGGAAAAAAAACGGTATAAAATACTTCCATACGATCTTAAAAGAAAACCTACTTGTTTATATATCAATCATTTTGAAAAAATCA
>SKSE01000305.1 GCA_007118135.1 Bacteroidales bacterium
CGTGATCTTGCGGATTCAGACGCCCATCGCTTATGGTGGTATGACCATGAAAATTGGCCTTGTATTGTCCATCTTCAGACCAGTTTACACTTTGATAAGGATTGTGGATTTCCCACCGCTGAGTACAACTTGTAAAGATAAGAAATACAATTATCGTTGCACTGAATAATAAGTTTATCGATTTTAGTTTAATAGTTAAGAGTTTTATTTGCTTTTTTTGAGATTCCTGCAAATATAATCAAAGGAAGTAAAACAGAAAAATGCCTATGAATATGCTTCGGGGTTGTCTGTTACATGTAAAATTCTTGTATCTTTGGCATTGTTCATTTCCAGATAATTATATATCAAAATCTCTGTTGTTTACAGAAAACAGAGGTAAACAATCCTGAAATGAGAAGTATTCTTTTCTTTTTTTTAACATTGAGTTCACCTTAATTGAAGACAAAAGATAGCTGAAAACATAAACCAAACCCTAATTACATGGAAAAAGAAGCAATTAAATATCAGATAATAAGTCTCTTTTCCAGGGTTTTCCTGGCAGTGAAAAAAATCAGAATCCCATGGAAAGTGACATTTATTGCTATGGGGGTATTTTCTATGTTTTGGGTTTTGTTTCGGGTACTATCGAAGCCCCAAAGAATTGATTATCCTTGTGTAAGAGCTGCATCACCCATTATGGTCTCCTTTCTTAGCTGGCTCTTTACCCTGGGTGGAGGAGTTTACTTCTTTAAAATGTCTAAAGCAGCAATGAGAAGAAAGGCCATCTTTTTGTCCATAGGTTTATTCCTGATTGCTTCCGTATTAATGACTTTCAGCACAATAACCGGTTCATCTCCTACCTATGCTTCCGAAAATTCATTAATCTCTTCCAACACACCTATTGGAATGCCACAGGGCACTAACCCGGGCAGAGTAGTATGGATCTGGAATCCTGATGCAACCAATGAAAACTGTACCAATAATTTTGGAGATGCCTGGGACCTGCCCCACAACACCAATCTGACTTTAGTGGACAGCATGATGCGCGAATCTATCAGAAACCTGGCAGGGGAAGAAAACCTGCAAGATGCCTGGAACAGCCTTTTTCTCTATTTCAATGACAAAAAAGGTAAGGGCCTGGTTGATTATGCAGATGATGAAAAGATCTTTATCAAGGTAAATCTGGTGGGTGGGCATCGTAACAGAATGGATGCTAATCTGAACAGGATTCCGCATAGCCGATACGCAAATTCTCAAACTTCGCCGCAGGTGGTCCATTCTGTATTACGACAATTAATTGATGTATATGGAATTAGCCAGAGTAATATATATGTGGGTGATCCTTCAAAAAATATTAACAGCGATTACTGGGATATGTGGACCAGCGAATTTCCTCATGTAAACTATGTATCACAACAGGGCGAATTAGGAAGAATAACGGCAGAAAGTGAGCCTGTTGCCTCATTGAGGTATTCAGACCGGGGTCAGGTTCTCCCGTTCACAGAAGACAATCTGTGTAACCAACTGGTTGAAGCAGATTATCTCATCAATCTTGCTGCGTTGAAAGCCCACATGAGATCAGGTGTAACATTATGTGCAAAAAATCATTACGGTAGTTTTACCGGCAGAAATGCAAGCCATCTGCACATTGGCCTGCCCAACGAAACTCCCGGAAACAACCGTTACAGACCACTTGTGGATATGATGGGTCATGAAAAACTTGGCGGAAATACCCTGCTTTATGTTGTGGATGGTCTCTATCCCGGCCCTGATGCCAACGACAAACCCGATAAATGGTACATGCCACCCTTTAATGGCAACTGGGCATCTTCCATTTTCGTGTCACAGGATCCCGTGGCTATCGAATCAGTCTGTTTCGATTTTCTGGCAACAGAATACCACCTGAATAACCCTGACTGCTCTTATCCCTGGATAAGCGGTGCCAATGATTACCTTCTCCAGGCTGCCGATCCTTCTTACTGGCCTGAAGATATAATCTATGACCCTGAAGATAATGGCATTCCTTTGGAAAGTATGGGTGTTTATGAACGCTGGAATAATTCCATTGACAAACAGTATGCAAAAGAGCTTGGTTTGGGTCTGGGAATTGATTTTGTAAAATTGCTCTACCCTGATGGATTCCCCCAGGATCCTGTAAATATTGATTACTTCACAGAACCCACTTTTTCTGCTTACCCAAATCCGTTTCAATCAGGCTTTAACATCCATTTTAATTCTATCTCTTCAACAAATACTATAATCCAGTTGCATAACAGCACAGGAAGGCTTGTTTACCAAACCAATAAGGAACTTAACAGTGATAACAGATTCTTTATTGATGCACAACATCTTGAAAATGGACTTTTCTATCTGACAGTTATACAAAATAAAAAACGTTCAACCATTACGATTATAAAAACAAGATAACAAGGCATTACCAAAAAAAATTATGAATTATCATGGGCAGTGCGCACTTTATCTGGCTGACTGTATTTCGTCAAATTTGTATAAATAGTTCAGATGCCTGCATGATAAATGAAGGTACTAAATTCTTAGATACAGGCTAATGAGGTTATATGTGCGGCTATGCCCGGTTGAACTCCCTCATATTTTTGCGATAAACCAGCGGAGATACATTCAGGCTTTTTTTGAAGGCTTTGTTGAAGTTGGAGATGTTGTTAAA
>SKSE01000326.1 GCA_007118135.1 Bacteroidales bacterium
GATGGTACTCTTACTATTACCCCGCTTACCATAAACGTTACAGCTAATGCTCAGAGTAAAACCTATGGCGAAGCCGACCCGGAATTGACATACAGTTTCACTCCCGATCTCATCGGTGAAGATACATTCGAGGGCACCTTAAGTCGTGCAGACGGAGAGAATGTAGGTACATATGCTATTGCTCAGGGTTCATTAAATTTGAATACAAACTATACGCTGATTTTTTCAGGTGGGAATTTTGTAATCACCAGGGCACCATTAACCATTACGGCCGATGACCAGACAAAGATCGAGGGTGAAGAATTTGTATTTACGGGCATAGAGTTTACCAATACTGACCTTGTAACCGGTGATGAGATAACCAGTGCGACCATCACCAGTGATGGGGCACCGGCAGGTGCCTCACCGGGCATCTATCCTATAGTAATATCAGATGCAGAGGGAGTAGGGCTTAGCAATTATACTATCACATATGTTAATGGGTCTTTTTTGGTTGAAGAAGACCCGGATGCTCCGGAAACACTGACTATAAATCTTGGACAAGGATTTACATGGTTCAGTATTAATGTTAATCCCGGTGATCTGAGTGTAAATAACCTGTTTGGAAATATAACTCCATGCGAAGATGATCGCATAATAGGTCAAACCATTTTTTCTACATATTCTGGTACACAATGGGTAGGTACTTTATCTGCAATAGATGTTAATCTTGGTTATGTAATGGGATTGTGCTCTGCACAGGAACTGGAAGTTACAGGAGTTCCTGTACCTTCAATAGAGCTTAACCTGAGTGCCGGATTTACCTGGTTGGGATATACTCCACAAAATTGTCTTCCTATAAATGAAGCATTGGCGAATATCTCTCCTGCACCTTCAGAAAATGATCGTATTATAGGTCAGAATAGATTTTCAACTTATTCTAACGGACAATGGTTTGGTACACTAACTCAGTTGTGTCCGGGCGATAGCTATACTTTTGCATTAACTAATCCTAGTGTGTTTCAGTATCCTGAAAGTTCTGAAAAAACTGGCAATTACTCTGATAACTCAATAAAAGAAAGTTCTGAATCTTTGGAACTAAACATGAGAAACACAATGACAATTATTGGTCAACTGAAAGATTTTGATGATATGGTTTCTTTGAATGAAAATGATAAGGTTTATGCTGTTTATGGTGAAGAGAAAAGGGGTGTTGCAAGTCCACTATTTGAGCATAATGGTTTATTATTCCTGAGTGTTGCATCCAACAGCAATGAAGGTGAACTTATCAGTTTCATAGTGTGGAGTGATGAAATGCAGCAATACATTACTTTAGGAGAAACAATGATTTTTGAATCTTTCAAACATACAGGAACAGTTGATAACCCCTTTATTTTTAATATGACAGAACCCCTGGGTACAGATGAATTATTGAGTCAAAATATGATTATTGGTAATCCATACCCCAATCCTACCAGTGGCATAATAAATATTCCATACTTTATTAGTGACCCTGCGGATATTAATTTTTATCTTTATAGTAGTACAGGTAATATGGTAGATAAATTCACAATTTATCAGGATATACCCGGAAATCATAAGTTGACTATGAATGAAGGTAGCTTACATCCTGGAGTTTATCATTACTCAATTATTATATCAGGTAACAGAAACGCAAAAAACAAAAACGGTACTATTGTAATTGTAAAATAGGTTATCTGAAGAGATTAAATCAATCATTGAGCTGAAACATTTAAAGATTTTATTGAATCATAAAACAATTTAACATGAAAAAGTTGTTACCCCACACCGAAAGTTATTTAAAATCATTATTTCTGATTATTATTATAATGGTTTATAATACTGGTTTTTCTGCACCACCTGACTGGGAGGCAACACCAGGTCTTCAGTACAACATGAATATGGTTGCAAAACTTCAATATTCTGATGGTACTTTTTCCTTAAATAGTAATGATCTTGTAGCTGCTTTTGTAGACGATCAGGTAAGGGGAGTTGAGTCTCCTAAAGTAGATGACGGCGGATTAATTTTTCTTACTATTGGCTCTAATCAATTATTCGGAGAGGAGATTACATTTAAGGCTTACCTGGCAGATGAAGATATCATTGTTGATCTTGATCAAACCGTAAGCTTTGAGAGTGGCAGTTTGGTAGGTACTGTGGGAAATCCATACATATTTACCTATACACCTGAATATAGTCTTACTTTGTCATCGAGTCCTGAAAGTGGCGGTATATTATCCGGTGATGGGTTATATGAGGAAAACGAAACAGTAAATATAACTGCGACCCCTAATACCGGTTATGAATTTACCGGCTGGACAGGGGATATTGAGCACGTTGATAATCCTGATAATGCCTCAGCCATTGTTACCATGCCTGCAGAAAATGTTAATCTTACAGCGAATTTTATACCCCAGGCACCCCAGGTAACCGACCTGACAGTTACCTATGACGGAAATCAGCATACCATAGTTGCTGACGAAATACCCGGATTCACTGTTAGTTGGTACAGCGATGCTGATGGTGCTACTGAAGTTATTGCACCAACCGGCACAAACGTCGGAGAATACAGTGCATGGGCGGCAAGTGTTGATGAATTTGGATTCGAAAGTGAAAGAGTACAGGCAACGCTTACTATAAATAAAAAACCTCTTACCATAA
>SKSE01000267.1 GCA_007118135.1 Bacteroidales bacterium
AAGCCATCGTGATGTTTTACAGTAATTACTGCATATTTCATTCCTGTCTCCCTGGCCATTTTTGCCCATTCTGCAGGATCATAAAGATCGGGATCAAATAAATCGAAATACTTCTTATAATTCTCTACAGATATCCTTTCGTATAGCATCACCCATTCATGGCGGGCAGGCATTGCATATATACCCCAATGAATAAACATACCAAACCGGTCATGTGTCCACCAGGATAATCGTTCAGTTTTTTCTTCGGGTGTTTCATTCCATATTTTTTCCTGTGCGAAAGTGCCGGAAAAAAGAATCAGGGAAATAATGCATAAAATAGTAATTCGTTTCATAGTAAATAATTTTATTGGTTTAATTTAATTCTTTATTTTAATAGCTATAAATTCTTCTATCTCTTATAAAATGTACGCATTAGATAAATAATCATGTAATCATGAAAATTAATCCCGAACTTTTGGTCAGGTAAAAAACCTTAACCCTTGTTTAATCAGCCAGTTGGCTTTTACCTGAGATAAAATTCTCATTTTGTCAGAATAATTTAATCAACTACAATTTCATCCACAAACAACCATGTGGGGTGTCCTTCACCGGGATGTCCGGGCGGGCATACACCAAAATTTCGTGCAGTAACCCTAACAAAACGGGTATCCCTTGATGGATTAATTACTGTATAATCGACAATTTGGTTGGAATCATCGCCTGACATTAAAGGATTTGGTGCGATACCCCATTTCTCCCAGTTGCTGCCATCGGCAGAAATTTCAAAATCAACCTGTGGCGGCAGAAATATCCAATCCCTGTTTCTTTGTAAAGCACCAAGGGTAAGTCTGTTTATGGTTTTCATTTCTCCCAGATCGATGGTTGCAATCATGTCAGTTCCATTGAATCCATGCCAGTGTTCGGTTAATTTCAGCGTACCCCGCACACCATCAGTAAGGGAATTGGGTCCATCGGCGCTATAGCGCTGGCTAACCGGATTTTCGTAATGTACCTCTCTGCCGATGGCCAGGTGAATATTAAAATCCTGACGGGCAGGCAAAAAACCCAAAATTCTTCTATCTCTTGCGGCAGATGCTGTAAGAGTAAGCGAACGTTCTATCTTAATTGGCCCGTCATATTTATAGGATTGAAGTGTGGGTTCGCTACCATCCAGTGTATAGTAAATTTCACTGTCAATGACTTCAGTATCAAGATACACTTTCAGTTGGCCATCACTCGATTTTGGGGTAATGGAAACCCGGGTATTACCACGGCTGTAATTGATGCCTGTTTTTTCAAACTTGCGGAAATGCCAGCCTTCCAGTCTGCGATTAAAGTTTTCCCAGTTGCGATTTTCGGCAGGCGACCATACCACTTCGGACAGTGCAAGCATGCGGGGCAGAAACATGTATTGTAAATGGCTCACAGTTGAAATAAACTCAGTCCATATATTAGCCTGTGCGCCCAATATAAACTTTCCCTGTTCTTCAGTGAGTTCTGACGGAACAGGGTTGTAATCATATACGTTTTTCAGGGTGTTCATACCACCCCAGGCAAGGGGTTCACCTTCGGGTCCGGCCTGATAATGGTCGAAATAAAGGGGATAACCGGGAGTCATTACCACATCATGCCCCATTTGGGCTGCTGCGATACCTCCACTTTCACCCCGCCAGCTCATAACAGTAGCTCCGGGAGCTAGTCCGCCTTCAAGTATCTCATCCCAACCAATAAGCCTGCGGTTATGCGATGTAAGGAATTCATCAAAACGCCTGATCATATAACTTTGCAGCTCATCCTCATCGGCAAGACCCTCTTCCTTTATTCGCGCCTGGCATCGCTCACAGTTTCTCCACCGCGATTTTTCCACCTCATCGCCCCCGATATGGATAAATTCAGACGGAAAAAGGTCCATTACCTCCAGCAATATATTTTTCAGAAAAGTAAAAACTTCCTCATTGCCCGGACAATAGGCCGTTTGTATTCCTTCGGGGTAAGGGCCACCGGGTATAACTATCTGGGGCCTTTGAGTGCAGCTGAATTCGGGATAAGCTGCCAGTGCTGCAGCAGAATGCCCGGGAAGTTCAATCTCGGGTACAATGGTGATATTACGCAATTGTGCGTAAGCCACTATATCACGGATCTGATCCTGTGTATAATAACCACCGTAAGTGGAAGGTTCACCCTCCCTTACAGGCTCCCTGTAAGGCCAGGGCGTATTTACCCGGTCAACCCGCCATGCCCCTACCTCGGTAAGCAAAGGATAGCGTTTGATCTCGATTCGCCAGCCAGGATCATCCGTAAGGTGCCAGTGAAACACATTGAGCTTGTAACTTGCCAGCAGATCAATAAACTGTTTAATGGTTTCGGGTGGAAAGAAATGCCGGCTTACATCCAACATCATACCCCGCCAGCCAAAGCGGGGATAGTCGATAATCTGCATACCCGGAACCACAAGTGCTGTATTGGTACGCACCGGAGTAAGGGTTTGAAAGATGCTTTGCATCCCCCAGAAAATTCCTTTCCTGTTATTAGCACGTATAGATATTTCAGTGGAGTTTACATTTAATTCATAACCTTCATCACCTAATCCTGATTCATTTACTATTTCAAGGTGAATGGATTTTGGTGCATTTGTATTATGATTCAATGTATAACGAGATATTCCTCCAACGTAAGAAGAGAAAAAGTCAGCCAGTTCTTTAAGTTCTTTGTCCTCATTGTTAAACCGGATGGTAGTTTCATCATCAATGATAAACTGCTTATCAGTTAGTTGAATACTCACCGGTGCGGGTATAATTGCAGGGTATGAGTTGCCATAGGCAACCGTTTTTATGAAGATCAGAAAAATGAATAATAATAAACGCATAGCAGAATTTGAATTAAAAATTTGAAAACATAAACTTCCAAAGAAAATTAGTCAGTTCTATCAGGAGTCTCTATTTATGCGATTTCTATGCAGCAATTCACCGTCCACATATATTTCAACTATATATCTTCCGGGAGTAAAAGTGCCGATATCAAAGTTTATTACACCTTCTTTAAAGCTGTTGAAAGTATGTGCTGATGTAATATTACCATCGGAAATAAAACGCACTTCCAGTGTTGATTCCTTAACCAGCCATGCATCGAGTTCCAGATTTCTTTGAGTTCTTCTGGGATACAGAAAGAAGCTGCTTTGCTCAACCGATAAATCTCTTACTGCATCACTGGTAGCATTAAAGGCCAAAAACTGCCCGCTACCACAATCACTGATAAAATTATGGATATTGTTACCTTCCATATCCAAAAACCTTAAATAACCATATCCACTCTGTGGTTTTGCCCAGAATTCCAGTCCGTCGCCACCACTGTCGGTCAGGAAGAACTCGTATTTTCCTGGTTTTAAAGATACAGTGTCATTATAAATGGTATTGGCATCTGAAGTTTCCGGACCCCTGAAATAAAGAGTATCATTATGATTATTAAGAATATAAAGGGTATTTTCTTCAGGTTCGTTATTGGTTTTGTAGCGAACAATAAACTCCAAAGGCAATTCAACAGGTGACGTAAATTCGGATAGCAGGGAATTGTCATAGACCCATTCATCTTTTTTACCATTTGGATTTTCCAGCAAAACTTCAAAAATATTGGTTCCCCTGTTAAAATCAATTTCACCGGGTAAGTAAACCGTTTCATATTCACCGTGATGGACTTCCCCTGTCCAGTTGAAGGTCTTTTTATTGAAACCTTGTGTTCCATAGTGGATGGTCAACCTGCGTAAAACTTCTGAACCATTATTTCGGAACTTTATTATTGGAGTAAAACATGCCGGGTTCAGCCGCGAGTAGATATCCTTATTACCGGGTACTTTAATTTGCTCGAGTGTAACATCATTTTTATGAGCAGGTTTATGATACTGAATCAGATATGCTCCTATAGCCTCCGCCGCCTGTATATTATCTTCTGCCTCATAAGGCTGCATAGCGAAACGGATTACGTTTTCTCCTTGTGTAAAGGGCAGGTGAATAATGTCGGGTTCCTGCAAATCGCCGGGGCACCAATGGCCACGATCATATATCCAAGTGCCACCCTGTGGATACAGGGGATTATCTCCACATTCCTTCCACAGATCGCGGCGGTCAACTAATTCGTCGTTAAACCAGATTTCCCGCCATCGGCTGCAAAACTCGCTGCATAAGTTGGGTCTGTCTGCCCCATGGCCTGTCTGCTGTATGCGTAAACGTGCAAAGTTAGAATCATCATCAAACCGGAACACATAAGGTTTAAGATGATTCTCAATGGGGTCGCCCGGCCTGCCATAGGGATATGAGCCCAGGTAAAGTTGAGAAACAGATATGGGTACTGCTACAGGTGGTCCAAAAAGAAATACAAAATCAAGGGTTAACGACCAGCCTAAGGTTTCGGGTTCGTAACCTGTATGAAGGAAATCAACCTCAACGCTATCGCGAAGCAACATGGCAAAATCTGTTACATCAACTTCCCAGGTAAAGGACCAGTCATTTCTGAAACTGCTTCCATAGGGAGTTATCATCTTTGCTATTTCTATATTTAGTGAGTCTGATGCTTTACCACCGGCTCGTCGCAGATAGATAAAATCGAGATAATCCCAGTGTGCAATGGGCATAGTATCGGGATGGGCAAGGGTAAGGAAAAGTGTTATTTTACGAATATCTTCCTGAGCATCAGGAAATACACCCCATTCTGGAAATGACTTTATCCCTTTCGATACATCTGTATGGATAGTAACATTGTCGTGGGTGCGGACTGTAATCCTTTCCGGTTCAGTTGAAAATACATTTCCGCATAATAAAATCAAGCCCACTAAAGGCAAAAGCTTTACTAACTCTTTCATTTTTATTGCTTTTTTCTGGTTAATGTTTGAATGAATATCTTAAGTCTTCCCGAAAGTCTCTTTTTAAAGGCGCAAATTAAACCTTTATTACAACATGCTTAATTCGCTTGCGTTTCCAGGTGTAGGTAATGTGCACCAAACCATCAGAACCCTGAATAACAGCAGGATAACTAAACTCCCCTTCCTCATGGCTTTCAAGGGTAAAAATGTCATTCCAGTTAATTCCATCATCTGAAATTGCCACTCTCAGTACATTACGACCCAACCACCACTGCTCACCACTTTCTGATGGGTTATAAACCAAAAGCTGCCGGCCATCTTGCATGGTAACTGCATCGGTGCCTGAGTTTGGATTCCTTACATCAAGTAAACTCATGGTTTCCCATGTAAGGCCACCATCGTATGACCAGGATTGTGCAATGTAATCCTGACGGCTGCGACACAATATCTGAAGCCTGCCGTCGGAATATTCCAGCACGGATGGCTGAATGGCGCAAATATTCCCGCCGTGGTCTACTTCAATTTTCTTCAGGAAGGTGCCATCATCAGAAAACAGTTCAAGATGAGCAATCCACTGGTCATCAAGTGTTTCAATGCTGGAAGGAGCCAGAAATGTTCCATTGTTGAGCGAAACCGGCTTGTTCTTTATGGGCCCCAGAACGTTGTCGGGCAATTGCTCATCCATGCTCCATGTTTGGCCACCATCGTCAGAATATTTAACCATTCCCCACCATTCTCTTGGGTTAGGCCCCTTTTTATAAAAAAGAAATAGTCTGCCTGCTTCGGTCATGTGTAAGACCGGATTCCAACAAGGCATGGAGAGTGTATCATTGATATAGGAACTTGCCAGTTTAAAAGGCTCACCCCAATGATTTGCCGTCTTGTATGCACCCCAGACATCCACATCGGAAGCACCTTCATAACTTCCACCGAACCACACAGCCAGAAATCTGTCTTCATCCAACTGAATGATTGATGATGCGTGGCACTGCCCGTACAAATCCTCTTCGAAAATAAATTGCTCAACCAATACCTTTTCTGTCTGACAGGATATAAAAAGAAAAGCTGCCAGGACAATGCCCAATAAATACTTATGCATATTTAAATTGAATTTGACCCCGGTAAAGCAAGAAAAACGACTTTACCCGGGCCATTATTTATTATCAAATTATTATTCCAATATTTCCAGATATGCTCTCTGCCGGATATCTTTGGAAGATGCACCTACCATCATTCTGAAAATACCGGGCTCCACTACTTTCTGCAAATCATGGTCAAGCATGGTTAACATTTCGGGGTCAATGGTAAAAATTACATTTTTGGTTTCACCCGGATTCAGATGTATACGCTGAAAGCCTTTGAGCTCCATTACGGGTCTGGCAAGTTCTGACAACTCTTTGCGAATATAAAGCTGCACTACCTCATCGCCAGATTTCTGGCCTGTATTGGTAACGTTTACAGATAACCAGGTTGAATCATCAGCTCCCATGCTGCTGTTACCCAGTTTTACGTCAGAGTATTGAAACGATGTATAGCTGAGTCCAAATCCGAAAGGGAATAAAGGCTGCCCTGTAAGGTTAATGTAATCATCGCCGCGGCCTGTGGGTTTGTGGTTATAAACGAGTGGTAGCTGACCTTCATGAACCGGCCATGTAAGAGGCAAACGACCTGCGGGATTATAGTCTCCAAAAAGGATTTTTGCTACAGCATTTCCACCTACTTCGCCCGGGTACCAAACCGCAACAATCGACTCAACTTCATCCATCCAGTTAGTCATGGTTACCGGACTTCCACCCACCAGTAAAACCACCACAGGTACTCCGGTATCAGCCACTCTTTTAATCAGTTCTTCCTGTCTGCCAAGCAAGCCGAGCAAAGCCCTATCGAGAAATTCTCCTTCTTCGATTCCAACGGCAATAATAGCCACATCGCTGGCTGCTGCCAGTTTTACAGCTTCATCCATTTCTTTGTCTTCATCTTCAACACCAACATCCCAAATCAGGGTAAACCAGGCATTTCCCACGGGCTCGTAATATTCAATAAGAATGTCATATTCTTTACCTTTTTCAAATTGCACATCGGCAAGGGTAACTCTTCTTGAACTTTTGATAAAATTGTCGATTAAAAGTTCTCCGTCAAGGTAAAGGCGGTAGCCGTCATTTCCATCGATTCCGATTTTGAATGTGCCGGACTCAGGAGCTTTCAGCTTTCCATTCCAACGCACAGAGTAGAAATCGTAGGTAAGTTTTTCAGGATCGGGGGGAAATAAAGTCCATCGAAAATCAACCTGCGGATCTATACGAGTGAAAACAGGTTCTCCATCCCAGGTAACATTATTATAGTATTCACCAAAAAGACCAGGATGCTTAACGCCATCTACCATAGTAGAAAGTGCATTACCGGGTACTGTGAAAAACTCTGTTGACACCCTGGAACAACCATAGGCATATTTAACATCAACATCAGAGCCCACAGCATTTTTAATCCCATCAAGTATACTGATCTTATCAATACCCGGACCACTGTAACCACCCAATCGTGCCTCTGTGGCATCGGGTCCGATTACGGCAATAGTCTTTTTGTCTTTTGACAAGGGTAACCTCTGATTGTCGTTTTTAAGTAAAACAATAGATTCAAGAGCAGATTCAAGGGCAAGCTGTCTGTGTTCAGGATGTCCGTTGCGATACCTGGCATATTCAGGATCTACATAAGGATCTTCGAAAAGACCCAGTTCAAACTTAATCCTGAGAACCCTTGCCACTGCTGAATCAATCACTGCATCAGGTATGGTCCCGTCATAAAAAGGTGGTGTAAACAGGGGATGATGGTCATAGCTGGTCTGAAAGATTACATCCAGACCACCTATTAAAGCCTGGGCAGTAGCATCAGAATAATCTGCTGCTGTCATGTGTAAAACATTTGCCCCACCGGTACCACCTGCATCGGAGATGACAAAACCATCGAAACCCCATTCATCCTTTAACAATTCGTTAAGCAACCAGTTATGAGAGGTGCATGGTGTTCCGTCGTAAGAGTTATATGCAGTCATGATGGAACGGGCACCACCCCGGCGGACTGCAGCTTCAAATGGGGGCAGGTGAGTTTCACGCATAAATCTTTCAGTCCAGTGAATGGGGTAGCTGTCGCGGCCACCATCGCCTACATTGGCAACATAATGCTTGGGTGTGGTAATGACACCCATTTGCTCAAAGGCTGAAACAAAGGCAACGCCCATTTCAGAGGAGAGAAACGGGTCTTCACCATAGGTCTCTTCGGTACGCCCCCAACGCACATCGTTGGCAAGATTTATCACGGGTGAAAGGATCTGTCTTATGCCCCTGGATTTTGTCTCCCTGGAAATAGCGGTAGCAACATTATGCATAAGTTCAGTATTAAAGGTAGCTGCCAGGCCAATTGACTGAGGAAATGCTGTTGCACCTTCTCGTATGAGACCGTGCAAAGCCTCATCATAGTAAATAAGGGGTATACCTAACCTGCTTTCTTCAAGAAAGAAACGTTGTGTTTGATTGACTTCCAGTGCAGTTTCATAAGCATCTGCTCCAGGAATGTAATCCAACATTTGTTGTGAAACGTCTGTCGAAGCGCCAGCCGTTCTTATCTGAAATCCGAAAACCCCGGTTTTATATTTGTCAAGATCATCGCTCTGAGCAGCAGGTACCATAAACAATTGCCAGAATTTTTCTTCAAGAGTCATTCTCGACAACAAATCCTGAACCCTTTCTTCAACTGGTAAATCAGGGTTTTTATAAGGCTGCCCGAAGGTGGCTGATATTACAAATAACGGGAAAACCGATAAAATAAGAAATCGATACATTTTCAATAAACTTTAGAGTTAATACTTTATTTTATATCAGCCTAGCTGATTTAATCTTAATCAATTGTAATCTCGCTAACAAACAACCATGCAGAACCACCTTCATTTGAATGACCAGGTGGGCATACTCCCTGATTTTTTACCGTAACACGTACAAAGCGCACATTCTCTGCCGGCTTTTCTGTGGTATAAATCTCAACAAAACGCTCACTGTCAAGGAGATCATGCTCTTTTTCTACCTGTTCAACCAATTGAAAAACATCTCCGTCTGATGAAACTTCAAAAGAAACCCATTGAGGCAGGAAAATGTGTGCACCGGATGAATGAAGAGCATCCACCGACATATTGCTGATGGTTTTTTCTTCACCCAGGTCGATAGTAGCAACCAGATCTGATCGTAAAAAGCCTTTCCAATTACCATCATGGTGATTGCGTGTACCCCTGATACCATTGACCAGGCTATATTCACCGTGACCATCATAATGCGAATTATTGGGGTACTTTTGTTCAACACTTCTCAGGAAGCCCTTATGCAAGTGGTATTCTCTTTGCAGTATTTGATTCATGGATTTACCATCCACAAAAACAGCGGCATTCAAAATGGCAGACTGGTCCAATTCGATGGGTCCGGTATAAATATTGGAACGATTTCCGGGGTCTGTTCCATCAAGGGTATACCTGATTTCAGGTTGATAAACTTCAGAGTTAAGGGTTATTCCCAAAGTTTTGTTTTCCAGATTAACTTCTGGTGTTGCACTTACCTGGAAAGCACTGAGTGCATAATTGATATCCTGTTTTGCATATCTTTTATACTGGGCTTCCATCCTTCTGGAGAAGTCGCCCCAGTTGCGGGTTTCCGATGGCGACCATACCACTTCGGCCAATGCTGCCAAACGCGGAAATGTCATATATTCCACATGTCTGCTATCAGGCATGTATTCTGTCCACACATTAGCCTGTGCTCCCAAAACAAGTTTTCCCTCTTCGGGAGTAAGCACTTCTGGTATAGGTTCGTATGAATATACCCTTGATAAAGGAATAAATCCACCAAAGGCTGCAGGTTCCATATCAGGATCGCCCTGGTAGTAATCGAAGTATAAATGGCTGGTGGGTGTCATAACTACATTATGCCCCATTTGGGCAGCCTGAATACCACCGGCTTCACCTCGCCATGACATCACTGTGGCATTGGGTGCAAGGCCACCCTCAAGTATTTCATCCCAACCCATAAGCATACGGCCATGTGCATTCAGAAACTTCTCCATGCGGGTAATAAAATAACTTTGCAATTCATCTTCATCGGCCAGACCTTCATTTCTTATCCTTGCCTGACATTTGGGACAACTTCTCCATTCAGTTTTATCGGCTTCGTCACCACCTATGTGGATATACTCAGAAGGAAACATTTCCATTGTTTCAAGTAATACATTCTCAAGAAATTCAAAAACATCATCATTACCTGCACAATAAATATGAGTAATAGGCCAGACACCTCCGGGCGGTACCCCCAGATTTTCTCCTGTACAGGATAATTCCGGATAAG
>SKSE01000162.1 GCA_007118135.1 Bacteroidales bacterium
TATATAAAAGAAAACTATGGTTTTGGCGATTTTGTTTTCCGCGACCCCGAGCACGATTTAGAAATCGACCGTGCCAATAACCTGCACTCGCTACAGGTAAAAATTTCGCGGGTCGATGCCAAATCTCTTTTATATCATGTTTCCAATAACCACTTTTCGCGCTGGCTGAAAGCAAGGGCATTGTTTTCCATCGCCGAGGTTTTTGCCCAGAAAAGTACATCCGACTTCAATGATATAGAAGAAATCAGGAGCTATCTAATCGATACCATTGCCAATTATCGGAAAACAAAAGGTCGGGGCATTATAGCAAGCCATATTGACGAATATGCCATTTATACCCGCCTGGGCGACGGCCAGCTTGGGGGCAAAGCCCGCGGACTCGCTTTCATTGATTCTTTTATAAACAAGTTCAAAATCATGTTTAAGTGGGAAGATGTAATGGTTACCATTCCACGTACCGTGGTTCTCACCACCGATGTATTTGATGAGTTTATGGAAGACAATAAATTGTATGAATTTGCATTGTCTGATGCTTCAGATGAAGATATTATTGAAAAATTCAGCAATGCATCTACTCCATCGCGCATGCGAAAATATGTGGAGGAGATAATAAATGCCATAAGGTCTCCACTGGCAGTGCGTTCTTCAAGCCTGCTTGAAGATAGTCATTACCAGCCTTTTGCAGGAGTGTATTCAACGTTTATGATACCCAACAATCACCATGACGACCTTATCAGGTCTTTTCAACTTGAGCAGGCTATTAAGAGTGTTTATGCATCAGTTTTCTTTAAAGAAAGTAAAGCATACATTCAGGCAACATCTAATGTGATAGATGAAGAGAAAATGGGAGTGGTAATTCAGGAAGTATCAGGAAGAAGTTACGGTAACCGTTTCTATCCTGCAGTTTCGGGTGTGGCCCGATCTGTAAATTTCTATCCTATTGAACCAGAAAAATATGAAGACGGTATTGCCAACATTGCATTTGGTTTGGGGAAAACCATTGTTGAGGGGGGTATTTCACTGAGGTTTTGCCCCAAATATCCTCAGAAAGTACTTCAGCTCTCCGTACCCGAGCTTGCACTTACCAACAGCCAGAAAGAGTTTTATGCCCTGGACCTTGACCCAGAGAAATTTCACTCATCTGTTGATGAAACCATTAACCTTCATAAACTACGGATTAAACACGCAGAAAATGATAAAGCCTTGAAATTTGTGGCATCTACCTTTGATTATCAGGACCAGATTATCAGAGATGGATTATATGAAGGCGGAAAAAAGATCATTACATTCTCCAATATTCTGAGGTATAACTCTTTTCCGCTTGCAGAAATACTACAGGAAATTCTTAGAATAGGTATGGAAGAAATGAACAACCAGGTAGAAATTGAATTTTCAGTAAATCTTGATACACCTGAAACCCAACCCCAGATATTTCATTTTTTGCAGATAAGGCCTATTGTGGAAACACAGGAAAAGAACCAGGTGAGTCTGAAGTGTCTTGACCCGAAAAAATCTCTCATTTACTGCCAGAATGCTCTGGGCAATGGAGAAATAAATAATATTCATGATATCATTTATGTCAAACCCGACACTTTTGATCCTGCTGATACCAAGCTTATTGCCGAAACCATCGATAAACTTAATGCCGAATTTACCCAAAAGCAAATGAACTATATTCTTGTAGGTCCGGGCAGATGGGGGTCTACAGACCCTTGGCTGGGAGTACCTGTAAAATGGTCACAAATTTCAGCAGCAAGGCTGATCATAGAATCCGGACTGAAAAACTTCCAGATCGACCCCAGCCAGGGAACCCATTTCTTTCAAAACCTTACTTCATTTAATGTGGGGTATTTTACAATTAATCCTTTTCTCAATGACGGGCATTATGATGTGGATTTCCTTTCAGCACAAAAAGCAGTCTTTGAAGATAAGCATGTACGACATATCCGCTTTAAAAAACCCATGAAAATTTTAATCGACGGACGTAAGAAAAAGGGCATTGTAGAAAAACCTAAGTTGATTAAAAATTAACAACCTGTTTTTCTTTCTAAAAAAAAATAAAAACAGGTATGCAACATTACAAAAAATCATACCTGATTAAAAAGTATATGCTTTATTAAGACTGTTTCTAAAAACACATTTTTCTGGTGATTAAATGTCACATTATCAAATATTTGCATGTAATTTGCAGGACAAAATTTATTTTGTGTTTTCCTTTGCCAATCTGTAAAATAAGGCTAATTTCGCCCTGTTAATTGATAAACAATTAACAATATCACCCTTATTACAAACTTTTAAAATTTTCTCAGATATGAACTTGGAAAAGATTATGGCAGACCTGGAGAAAAAAAATCCCGGTCAACCTGAATTCCTTCAGGCAGTAAAAGAGGTTTTGGAAACTATTGAAGATGTAGTAAATGAAAACCCCAGGTATGAAGCTGCAAACATTATTGAAAGAATTGTTGAGCCCGACAGGGTTATAAAATTCAAAGTACAATGGCTTGATGACAAAGGCAATGTACATGTAAACAGAGGAATACGTGTACAATTCAACAATGCTATCGGACCCTACAAAGGTGGCTGTCGCTTTCACCCGAGTGTAACCGAGGGCGGATTAAAATTCCTGGGCTTTGAACAGA
>SKSE01000069.1 GCA_007118135.1 Bacteroidales bacterium
TCCTGATGAGGAGGAGGTAAGAAATGATATGCCTTCTATGTTGTCGGTAGGAGTAAATTATAAGCCTCTTTCTGCACTTAGCTTATCAGCAGGAATGCACTATTATTTTGATAAAACTGCCGATTACGGAAGAGCTATACCCAACGATCAGATTATTGACAATAACTTTATTGAGCTGGGCTTTGGTGCAGAGTATTTTCTTGATAATGGCTTTAGCATAAGCGCAGGATATTTGCGTACACAAACAGGTGTCAATGACAGATATCATAGCGATTTGAGCCATAGCCTAAGTACCAACTCCATTGGTATTGGCGGAAGCTACCGGATTAACCGCAACACAGCTGTAAACCTTGGGTTTATGAATACCATGTATGAATCTTATGAAAAAGACTTTGGTTCTCACAGAGAAACCTACGACCGCAGCGCATTGACTTTTGCATTAGGATTTGATTTCAGATTCTGAAAATAAAGTTCTTATGAAGGTAAAAACCGGGCAGGATATTCAAACCTTCCCGGTTTTTTTAATCTAAATTGCATGGATAATATAGCTTTTCTTGCAATCCCTGAAAAAGACAAAACATAATTTTAAGGATTGGTTTTCCTAAAACTATTCTATAATCTGGTATCTCTCCCATGCCTCTGCCCTGCTGCAGGCATTAAAATGCCACCATTCACTCTGAATGCCCCAGAAACCACCATGACGCATAACCCTTCTTAATAAGCGTCTGTTTTCAATATGAAAAGGCTCCAGCCTTCCTTGTTCAAGCATTTCATCTTCAAGTGAAGGATAAGCAAGCTCACCCATATAATCAAAGCCGGTTCCCATATCCAATGGATTTCCATCCGCATCAACAATGCTTACATCAACTGCTGCCCCAAAATTATGTATGGATCCATTGGCAGGATTAGCCAGAAATCTGATCTTTTCCTGAAAGGGCGCATCAACAGCATCCCACATCTTTTGCTGTATGCTGCGGGGGCGGGCTGCATCATAAACTATCAGGGAAAATTCAGGATGTATTGACTTTAAAAACTTTTGTGACCTAACAAGCATTTCGGCCACATCGGGCTGAAGGTATGCATTTTTCATACCACCATACACATCTTTGCCCAGAAAATTGTCGGTTGTGCTGTATTTCAGCTCTACAATGATGGATGTATCCAAATCATGAATATTTATGAGACCATGTTCAATCATTTGTAATTCAATGGGTGGAACAACAGGGATATCTTCAATAACAGTTTCTGTTAAGGTATCCTTTACCGGATATTCTTCCACGGTTTTTTCCTGTATTGAAGAATCACGAACTCCACAGGAAATAAACAAGGCAATCCAGAAAAATAAAAAAAGTGAGTTATATTTTTGAAAAAAGTTCATTACAAATCTAACTTTGATTGCTGAATTATGATTTTGATTTTGTTAATTTCGTAGATATTTTGAGTCGGAAAATTCATCAACAGTTATTTTTTTAATCTGTCAAAAATATTCAAAATTTAAAACTTTGCTAAAGTATGGAATCCAAAGATTTTAAAATAGGTGCCAAAGTGGAGCATCCGCAATTTGGCGCAGGAATCATTACCAATGTTACATTAACATCTTACACCATTTATTTTGGTACAAAGGGAGACAAAAGCATCGCTGCCGGTTTTCAGGGCCTTAAACTTCTGGCACCTTCCAATCTTTCGGATGAAGATTCTGGTGGAAGCGGAAGTTCGGGAATCAGTATCCAGGACCTTGAAAAAGTTTTCACAAATGTTCTCAGACGCTATGCCGATTTTCCTGAAATCGTCGAGTTGGGCGATAAATGGAAAAAAGGAATGATGATTCTTAAACCCGGTGACCCAAATCTGAAACCCAAGGAAATACCAGTTGAATCCTTCTTTCATAAAATTGTGATGGTAAGAGATCGTTTAAGAGTTCTTGAACAACGCATTAATTCGAACGATACCCTTACCGATGAAGAAAAGGTTAACCTACAGCAATACATTACCCGCTGCTATGGTTCTTTAACCACATTCAACGTATTTTTCAAACACAAGCAACAATACTTTGTGGGTGAAAAAGGACAGACAGAATAATTAAAAAATCTAATAAAGAAATCCGGGAATCAATGCAATATATGCTGATTTCCGGATTTCTTTATTTTTAATCATTATTGTCTGGAAAAATAGCGAGATGCTTCGCTTCGCTCAGCATGACAGGCTTTTCCAGATGTATTTCTTTAAATTTCCAAACACTTATTGCGAACAACAATGTTTTATGATTTAACTAACTGTTATTCATAAAACCCTGTTGTTCCAGCACTTTTAAAAATACTTTGCTAAAGTGCACATTATCGGGTTTTTTGTACCTGTTTTGCGTAAAAATCTGTGCCAGTGTTTCCAGTTGATTTTCCTGGAGTAATTTTATTGTTTCAGGCAGACTTTCCTTTTCCGCATAAATTTCATCAATGTCCTTAGGGGTGTAATCAGTGTATTTCTCATAATGCACAACACCCTTTGCAGGAAGTCTGTCCACCTGGTCAGGATTTTCAGCAGGATAACCTACCACCACCGTGGTAACGGGTACTACACCCTCCGGAAGGTCAAAAAAGTCAATCAATTTGTCAGCCTGGTAGGTGGTAGTTCCCA
>SKSE01000044.1 GCA_007118135.1 Bacteroidales bacterium
TGAATCCAAAGCGGGTGATTTACTCTTGTAAGTCACCTTTTGGCGTCCTTTACGAACCAATTGTTGTATTGTTGGCATACTTTAAGTTTAAAAATTATTATGTAAAAACTTCTTTATTATTTGGTTATACAAAACCAAGCACTTTTTAGGGAGTGCAAAGGTAAGAAGTTATTTTTGAAAACCAATATGGTTTTTTAAAAAATTACTTATTTACCCGCACCAAAGGAATAAATGCCGTGGTAGTTGTATTTTAAAATTCATTTTCCTGAATCAGAAATTATTGATATTCAGCATAATTTATTTCTGATTTTTGGGGGCACAAAGATAGTAAAGTTTTGTGTTTAATCAGCTATTCTTAACAAATATAATGTTGAAGAAAAGTTTCTGATTATCAAAACACAGAATAAAAAAAACGGACAACCCCGAAGAGTTGTCCGAATACACATTATAATAATTACTATAATTAAGGTATAAAGTGAAGTATTTTGAAATGAAATAAAGTTACATCAAAATGCAGATTATTACCTGAACCTGTAGGCTGCCCGTTCCATTTCGGCCTGGTTCCTGAATTTCACGGGAGGATCCAGATGTTTCTCCAGAAATTTATAGATTTTGAAACGGATCTCTCTGCCCTGCTTATGATCCATCCTGTCGAAGGAATGCCCGCCCGGAATATCCTGGAAAATTTTGTATTCAAACTTTTTACCATGGGCTTTAAGAGCATTAATAAGGTTTTTGACTTCCAGTACATGAACATCTTCGTCATTGGTATTGGTATGAATCAAAAGCGGAGTCTGCAATTTATGTGCATGATAAACCGGTGAGCGACGTCGATACTCATCAATATTTTCATGCACCATATCGCCAATGTGATAATCGGCTGAGAAAAAGTCTTCGTAGGCAGGTCTTTTATAACCCATTCGGGCTACCAGGTCACTTACTGGTACCCCTGCAAATGCACATTTGTAGTTACGTGGATTCTCAAAAATATTCATCAAAGCAATCATGCCGCCGTGGCTCCAACCAACTATGCCAACCCTGTTACGGTCCACAATACTGTAATTTTCAACCATATACTGCCGGCTGATATCCACATCGGCATTTTCAAGCCCGCCATAGTCAATTAATTCATATGTCAGTCGTCCGTAACCGGTGCTTCCTCTGTATTCCGGAGCTACTACAATATACTGCTGGGCCATCATTTCTCTTATGATGTGAGTATAATATGTATTAAAATCGCCGTGAACTCCACCATGGGGCAATACAATTAAGGGATATTTTCGCGAGGGATCAATATCCTTCGGAATAAATACGTAGGACCAGAATTTGATGGGATTGGCTTCCTGCAAGGTTTTTGCATTTTCATGACCTCGTGGTGGCTCACCGGCTAAAAACACTTTGTCAACATAAGCAATGTCGCCTACCCTTTCAAACCATAATACATCATCAATTTTTTTTTGTAAAACATCCAGCCTGTGACGCAGGTTATTGAAATGCTCATTAAGTGCATCCTGCGTGGCAGGTGGCGATGATTGTCCTGCAACAGGATTTTGCACAAAAATCAAAACTAACAGGAGTAAAAAAATAACTTTGATTGTTTTCATTTCTGAATCTTTTGGTTAGTAGCTTCATTGGGGGTAAAAATACAAAAAGAAATATGGAAAAACCAAAAAAGCGAGGAGTGTGGCCAACCGGATAAAACCCAAAAATCAAATTTCATTTAACAAAGGTGCAAAATTATTTTTGTGTAAAAAGTCCTAACTTTGTAATTTGCTTTCCATCTCAGAAATCATACAATCATAATAAACAGAAGTTAATTAACGGATGATCGATTTTTTAAATGATTTGAATGAACCCCAACGTCAGGCAGTTGAGAATACTGAAGGACCGGTAATGGTCATAGCAGGTGCGGGTTCAGGCAAAACCCGTGTGCTGACCTACCGGATTGCATACCTTTTAAGCAAGGGTGTTGATCCGTTTAATATACTTGCCCTAACATTTACCAACAAGGCTGCCCGCGAAATGAAGGAACGAATTGCCCAACTGGTTGGTGCCAGTAAAGCCAAATCCTTATGGATGGGGACATTTCATTCTATCTTCGCAAAAATATTGCGCATTGAGTCAGAAAAACTTGGGTTTCCTTCCAACTTTACTATCTATGATACTGATGACTCCAAAAGACTTCTGAGAACTATTATAAAAGAGCAGCAACTTGATGATAAGGTTTACAATGCAAGTTATGTTTTGAATAGAATATCCAATGCCAAAAACAATCTTATTTCGGCTATGGATTATAATGAGGATGCTGAAATACAAACTTATGATATCCAGAACCGCAAACCCAAAATCGGACTAATTTACAGCCTTTACCAGCAACGTTTGCGCAAAGCCGCTGCCATGGATTTTGATGATCTTTTGTTCAATACCAATATATTATTGCGCGACTTTCCAGAGGTTCTCTATAAATACCAACTTAAGTTTAATTACATACTGGTAGATGAATACCAGGACACCAACTTTTCGCAATATCTGATTGTACGAAAGCTGGCTGCCAATAATGAGAATCTTTGTGTTGTAGGAGATGATGCGCAGAGTATTTATGCTTTCAGGGGTGCAAACATTCAAAA
>SKSE01000271.1 GCA_007118135.1 Bacteroidales bacterium
GGTTATTGGTTATTGGGTTTTTTGGGGTTGTTTTCTTCTTTGGCTTTCTTTAAATAGGCAATATATCCATTGAGCACTTTAGTGCAATGGAGAATTCGATTCTTTAAATCCTTAAAATGCTCTTCATTCATATAATTCTCATCTATGCATACTGTCAGGTGGTCAATAAGCTCAATCAAAGAACCACGCGAATGTCTGCAGAACTGTATATTTTCCTGAAAATGAAACCTGCCATATCCCTCTGCAATATTTGCTGTAACTGAGCGTGATGCTCTGATCAACTGGCCATATAAAAGATATTTTTCAGAGTCAGGTAAAGTTTTAGCAAAGGAAGAAATATCTTTCCGGATTTCTCTTGCAAGTTTCCAAACATCAAGATCTTCAAATGTTGCAATCTTCATATTCATTTTATTTCAAATTGATATTTACTTTTAATGTTTCGCTACTCTGCAGCTTTTAGGTTGTAGGGCTATTAACCGGTTACAAATGTTGTCGCTGCTCTGCAGCTTTTTTATATGCCACTCAATAACCTAATAACCTATTAACTTACTAACCAATAACCATTTTACCTCTCATCAGCATCCTCCCACCGCTGTTACCACCTCTTCCTTCTCCTGCGGTTGTGTGCCGGGTGCAGCGGGTTCAAGCAGTCCACCACGTACCAGTGGATAATTCTTCACATGAATTTCTGAGAAGGCTCTTCCCGGGGGCTGGGTGGTGATCATGGTTTCGTGTATAAAGCTGTTGGCGCCGTAGTCCAGACTCCTGAAATCGTATCCCAGCAAAGCCAGGAATGCACTGGCATAGGCAGCATTCTGACCTGTAAAACAATATACCACAAGGGGGCGATCTGTTGGCAGGGTAAGGATATCCTCATCGCTGCGGAAAGCCTTCTTGGGATTGTACTGAATGGCGCCCGGCAGGTGTCCCTGATCGTAGAGTGCCTGCGGCCAGTAGTTGATCACATAGTAATCTTCCACACCTTCAAGAATATCAAGATAATCAATGCTGACATCTTCCCAATTGATCTCCAGTACTTTTTGTGCGCGTTCTCTGAGAATCTGATATCCATCGGTTTTCCCGGTATTCAGTACGGGAAGCTGCCTAGGCTCATTTTTGGGATGGGGAGTGGTTTCAAGCCGGCCCAGCAGATCATCGGAAATGTTGGCATACCATGCGCGGCGGGCAATATCGTCGTGCCAGGCACTGAGTCCGAAACGCATATTGAAAACATTGTCGTAGCCCAGCATTCTTAAAATGGCTGTTACATAGCCTGATAGCTGTGAATTGTTACATACAATAGTAATCTTCTCAAAACTGTTGGGCTCTATTTTATTCTCAAAGTAATCGAGAATGTTTTCGGGTTGAATATTTACCGCATTTTCGATATGTCCACGATGAAATTCGCGGGGCGACCTTACATCCACCACATGATAGTTGGAGCCGTTCAAATTATTGTAAAGCTCTTCGGCATTGATAAAATAAGGTATTTCAGGTGCATTTACAATATCGCCGTTTGCTTCCAGGTAGTGTAGAAGAATTTCTGCTTCATTTATACCACTTATCTGTTCTGTTTCTGATTCTCTTTGTGTGCAGGAAACAAATAGTATGGTTAGTGATAGTATAACTGTAAAATATCCGATAAGCCTGTTATGTGTCATAATGATTGATTTTTTGTCGAATCTTTTGGATAAATGTTCTGAAACTATATGAATCTGGGTCTGATCCTGAGCATGATGTAAGTAAAATAGGCAAACTCATCCTTGCTGCCACTTTTGATAATCTCCATGGACTCTGTCCCGAACATGGTGGAAAAACCACCTATAATATTGGTAAAGCTGTTAAAGCGGTAGCTGAGCGTAAAATCCAGTTCTGTTCCCAGGTATCTGCTGATGGTTTCTCCCTGGTGCACATAGTCATTTTGGATGAAAAACAGGTGCAGGTCGGCATCCAGCGTGGTGCGCGGATTAAGTCTGAAGCGGTTTTTCAGGTAGGGATTAATGAGTCCTGCTCCGCTGGTGTGTGCAGGATAGTTGGTGAAATAATCCATAAAACCTGAATTGGCATGGCCGGCACCATAGGGAACATCAAATGCACGGAAGAAATCATCACTTGTATCTGTACCATCATTGCCGGAGAAAAATTCCAAACCTAGGGTAGATCTGGTATTTTCGTCTAGTGCGGTGCTCCCTTCAAGGCGAAAATAATATGCTCTGATGCCCCGCCCGAAGCGTGTTTTCCCGTGCTGGAAGGCCGGGTTAAAAACCAAATCAACGGCTTCCAGATTAAGGTTAAGGAATGCCGACCACGTGGCCCGCACATTAAATTCTTCGCTGTTACCCGGATTCTCATACCCATCTAAGAGAGACAGTAAAGAAAGTTTTGCGGTTTCTGATAATGGGGTATGATACCACAGGTAATTCATGTATTTATAGTTGTTGATATTATAATCTGTTCCGAAATTGCGGCCATAGGCATTCCATTCCTGGTTGAAAGCTGTTCCGATATGCAATTCGCCGTCACCGGCTTTGTATTTAAGCAGGGCAAGGTCATGCTTACGGGCAAAGGGGTGCCATTCGTTGAAGGATAAGAAACGCTGGTTGTCATAGGCCAGCTGCTGGCGACCAATTTTCAGCGAAAGGTTGCTGTTGAACATCATTTCTGCCCATGCTTCATGTATTGACATGGATGGAATATTCTGCAACAAGGCTTCCTGACCCCAAACCCTTACATCCTGGAAAGATATGTGCATACGAATGTTTTCAATCTGATGAGCTAATGTAAGCCTTGTTCTTTGGTTTATATGCCCCGAAGGCTTATCGTTAGGCCCCGGCATGGTGCGGTATCCTCGCCTTAATTCAGCACGCGGTGTAATATCGGCATTGAGCGAAAACTGTGCTTGTGCGCCAAAATTCATTAAAAAGATTACTGCAAACAGTGTAAGTTTCTTCATTACTTTGCAATTTGGTTAGATTTCCGGTTTATTTTCATAGCTATCCGGATCAATTTCCGGAGCATTAACAGGATTATTAATCTTTTCCCCAACAGGGTCTTTTGCGGTTTTGGATTCGGGTATTTCACCTTCATCGGTTTCCAGTTCTTCCCAGCCGGTTATCATGGCTTTCAGGTTGGATGTAAGGGTATGGCCGGTGGTGATCAGGTATAAATGCACGATCACAAAGGCTATCAATACATAGGCTCCGATGGTGTGTGCCACTGCCACCGTTTCCAGACTTTCTATACCCAGTTGTTTTATCTCGCCCTGGCTTGGGTACCGGTAAAACATATAGGCCAGACCCGTGGCAATCATAACCGGAAATACCAGGATCTTGAGCGACAGATACACCAGCCTTTGCAGCGGATTGAGCTTGGTGAGCAAAGTCTTGCGGGTGGGGTGGGGAGCATTGCGAAAAATGCCGAAGATATAATACTCAGCCTGTGCACGCAGGTTTTCTGTAGTGGGGAGATATTGTTTCCATTCGCCGGTGGTAAAATGCCAGAAAATGGTAAAGATGGTAAGAATGATAAATGCCCATGCCGCCTTGTTATGCAGTTCAACCGCATTTTCAAATCCGAAAAAGGTGAAAGAGCCATGCACTTCGAAGCCTGTAAGTGCAAGCAAAAAGATCAGAAATGCCTGGGTCCAGTGCCAGAATCTTTCGTAAAGTTTGTAGATATATACCTTTTCTTTTTTTGCCATTACGTTTAAAATTATGCGGTGGTTGTATTTTGTGCCTTTTTGTATGAAATGTAGCGGATAACAGCATGCGTAATTACTCCCAGTATGGACAGGATAATAAGCAATACGCCCATAGTATCCACTGCTGCATAGGTGGTTTTGCCAGGGATGTAGGTTCCTTCCACAAAGTGCATGCGGCCATTTTCCCTGGAATGACAATCCTGACATTGAAGTGCTTCGCTGGCAGGTGATACCATGTGATTTACGGGCAGGTACATTTCAGTATCCACAAAATCCCACTGTCCGCTGTAAGGCCTGTTAAGATATTTCATGCCTTCTTCGAGTGCCCGTTCCCAGTCGAGATCGAGCCAGAGTGCACCTCTGCCGGCTTCCCTGTCCCAAAGCTTGGCTTGCAGGATGGTAAGATAAACAGGGTCATAGGGCTGGCGACCACGGTGCACCTTAACAGGGTAAATGCGCGATTCAGGATCAGAAGCTTCCCCGAAAAGGGTATTGATGCGCAGGAATGCTGCAGTTGTATCCACTTTATCGGAAATCAGGAAGTGATCGGCGGTGCCGTTAAACCAGAAGTATTCGGGCACAACATTGGTTTGCCATGCGGCATCGCCCTTGATGGACTGGTAAATGGGGTTGCCCTGGTCATCATAAAGCTCAAAGGCTCTTCCATCTTCCAGCTCTCCGGCGGTGGACCAGTCCCAATACATTTTGGTGGCATTTACTTTGGCATATTCAGGGATGTGACAGGTTTGGCAGGCAATTTTGGCCACGTGGGTGTTGAGCATCTGATCCAGGTGTGGAGCTGCTGTATGGCACTGCTCGCAGGTGGCACGTCGTGTATTGGCCGAAGATACTCCGTAGTATCTGCCTTTCATAACGTGATTGGTTGCGGTATGACAATCCACACAATCCATATTGCCTCCATCTACTCCCATGTGCACATCTACCTGGCGCGATGCGGTTAGGAGAGCTTCCTCCAGATCACCGTGTTTCACATTGTTTCCCCCGCCGCCATGGAAATGGCAGTAACCACAGTTGGATTTGGTGGGGCGACCCACATTTTGCACAATGGTGCGGAAATCCTGATCCGGCACAGGGTAGCCTGCCCCGCCACGAAGCTTCTCATAGCTTCCGGTGTTGTCATGGCAAACCAGGCAATCCACATTGTACTGGTTGGTGAAATCAAAGTTTTTATCTTCATACCCGTACCCGGCATGGCAGCGGTTGCAGGTAGCTTCGTTGGAAAAGATACCCGTGCAGAAGTTGTTCAGCAGATTCCGCTTACCCAGGTATGTTACACCCCGGCCCTCAATGTAATCCTCCCTTTCCCATGTAAAGTGGAAACTGTTGAGAAGTTCCTGGCCCCGCTCAGTATGGCATGAAATGCAGGTGGCTGTAATTTCATGGGGGTTGTCGAAATCGCGTTGCAGTGCTTCATGCTTGCTATGATCAACGCTGGGGATGTGCGGCTTACTGTACTCTTCCCTGAGTTCGGCCAGCAATTTGTTGTCTTGCGATGCATCCCGCAAAACCACCGTGATGATTATCAGCGGAACAACGACTGAAAGAATAAAAGTTACGGTGTTCTTCATGTGGATGTATTTATGTTTTTCTCGGTTTAGTCGGGTTATAATTAGAGATTTGAAGCTCTTTTGTTTCAGTCCTCCATAAAACGTATATAACAATACAAATATATGATTACGAGTTGAGCTGAAAAAATCAGCTACAAATTCTGTCAGGTAATTAAATTAGGATCTAATTGATTTATGTTCAGGTAGTTTGTGATGTTATTTTTATTCAGTCTGTATAAAAATTTCATTCAGGTAACTAAAAAACATTCATTAATGGAGATGAAAGGAGATATTTTTGGTTATTTCGGCTTGCAAGTTAAGTTTTTTTATTTTCCCAAACCAGATATCATGAAAAAATTATATTAAATTCGTTGGTGAAAATATTATGTGAATCTATCTGGTATTTATGGCGAAACCCGACTATACCCTTATTTTTATTGTTGAAGATGATGCCGCCTTTGCAACGGTATTGATGCATGCCCTGGAAAAGAAAAACTTTATGAATATCAGAATCTTTTCAAACGGGGAAGAATGCATTAAAAATCTGGGTCAGAAACCTGATGTTGTTCTGCTCGATTATATGCTTGGCGACGGCAAAAAGGATGGAATGGATGTACTTAAAGTTATCAGGAAACACAATGAAGATACCCAGGTAGTTTTTCTAACTGCTGTTGATGACCTGGAGATTGCCACTCAGACCATTAAACTGGGTGCCTATGATTATGTTGTAAAGTCGGAGGGCGCCATTGAGCGCATACGTAACATACTACGCCGGATCAAATTTGAAAATCATATCAAAAAGGAGAACCGGATGTTAAGAAGAAGCCGCCGTATCATCATTTACATAATTCTTTTTCTTTTATTCGGAATTGCTGTTCTTGGTTCATTATACTGGTGGTAATTACAATTCATACCGGCATTTTATACCATCAAAGAAAAACTTCTAAAACTTATGCCCTGCACATTCAGCAACTTAACCTGTTTAAGATGCTATTCCATGTTTGATACACATAGTTGTATAACTTTGCAGTTTTAAGGCATAATCCGTTACATGATACAAAACCAGGCTTCATTTTTACCGGTTTTCCGCAAGGAGATTGACATTCTGGGCTGGGATCAGCCCGATATCATCATTGTAAGTGGTGATGCCTATGTTGACCATCCTTCCTTTGGTGCTGCTGTGATGGGTCGTATGGCAGAACATTTGGGCATGCGCGTGGCCATCCTCCCGCAGCCCAACTGGCGCGATGATCTGCGCGATTTTAAAAAACTGGGACCACCCCGGTATTTCTTTGGCGTAACGGCAGGCAGCATGGATTCCATGGTGAATCACTATACAGCCCTTCGGCGTCGTCGCAGCGATGATGCATATACACCCGGCGGACGCGCAGGTTACCGACCCGACTATGCTTCAGTGGTTTATTCACAGATTCTGAAAAAACTTTTTCCCGATGTACCTGTGGTACTGGGTGGTGTGGAGGCATCCATGCGGCGTTTTACCCATTACGACTACTGGCAGGATAAGGTGAAACCTTCCATCCTGGCCGAAAGTGGTGCCGATCTGCTGCTTTACGGAATGGGCGAGCAGGCCTGGAAAATGCTCATCGCATTGGTAAGAAAAGGAGTCCCGGTATCATCCCTGCACAACATTCCGCAAACGGCATTTCTCTGGCCCGGGGAAAAACCACTTCCGGCATTGAAAAATATACCAAACCGGCAACTTCCATCCCACGAGGAGTGCCTTGGCGGGAAAAAGACCTTTGCCGATGCCTTCCGCATCATCGAAGAGGCATCCAACAGTATGGATGCACCACGTTTATTGCAGAATATTGCCGGTCATGTTGTTGTGGTGAATCCGCCGTTTCCGGCACCGGAGGGAAAAGATGCAGACGAGCCTTACGAGCTCCCTTACACACGATTGCCCCATCCAAAATATTCCAAAAAGCCACCCATTCCGGCCTGGGAAATGATCAAACATTCGGTAAATATCCACAGGGGCTGCTTCGGGGGTTGCAGCTTCTGCGCCATCAATATGCACCAGGGAAAGTTTGTGGTGAGCCGCAGCGAGGAATCTGTTCTGAACGAAGTTGAGAAGGTAGCGCAGATGCCGGGCTTCAAGGGGCATATCACCGACCTGGGCGGACCATCGGCCAATATGTACCGCATGGCAGGCATCAACAAAGAAATCTGCAGAAAGTGCAAACGGCCTTCATGCATCTTTCCCAATACCTGCAAAAATCTCAACTTTGATCATAATCCGTTGCTCAAACTGTATGAAAAGGCAGAAAAGATCAGGGGGGTGAAAAAGATCACCATCGGCAGCGGGGTGCGTTACGATATGCTGCTGGGTAAGACTGAACAGCAAAACCGCGATTATGCTCTGAAGCCTTATATCCGTAAACTCATCCGCAGTCATGTGTCAGGAAGGCTGAAAGTGGCACCCGAACATACTTCGCCCAAGGTGCTGAACATTATGAGAAAACCTTCTTTCAGTAATTTCGAAAAATTCCATGATGAATTCCGCAACATCTGCCGTAAGGAGAACCTGCCCTGGCAACTGGTGCCCTATTTTATCTCGGGTCACCCCGGCACGCTCGAGAGCGATATGAAAGACCTTTCGAAGCTGTTAAACAAACTGGGCTACACACCCGAGCAGGTGCAGGAATTTACTCCCACCCCCATGACACTGGCCACCACCATGTACTACACCGGCCTCGACCCATACACCAGTAAGCGTATCTTCGTGGTTCGCGATGATAAGGAAAAGCGGAGACATAAGGGGTTTTTTTTTAAAAACCAAAGGTTTTAGGAGAAAGGAGACCGGAGACCGGAAAACGGTAGTGGCTGTTCTTCAGGGTATGACTTCAGTTCATGCCCTGAATAGCTCTTTTAAACATATAAGGCATATAAGGTTTTGGAGTGGTTTTTCTTATATGTCTTATATGGTAAAAAGTTTTCCTCACGCAAAGGCGCGAAGGAGGCGCGAAGAGCGCGAAGGGTAATGAACCTTGCGTTCTTTGCGAAAACCTTTACGCTCCTTGTGGTTCAGTGTCTTACTAAGTACTAAACGCCATCAACTTATAAAAAGGCAGAAACATTACCCGGGTCTGGTTGATGGTGATTTCATGTTCAAAATTCCGGTTTACCAGCCATGCCTCGGGTGGGTTATATTTCTCAATAAAGCTGCGGAACGACCTTGAAACCGCCGGCTTATCCATGATCCCGTATTTTACTTCCACCGGGAGCACCGAATCGTGTTTGCTGATCACGAAATCTACTTCGGCTTTGTCAGTGGTTCGCCAGTAATGTAATGTGTGATTTTTCCATCTCAGCATATCTTTCAATAACAGCCATACAAAGTTCTGAAATACAAATCCGTACTGTTGATTAAGCTCCATATTTCCCATCAGGTTGACAGAGTAATTTCTCAAACCCATATCATGAAAATAGTATACAGGCGATTTGGTGATCTCTTTCAAAGTATTGCTGTACCAGGGTGTAATCTGGCTGATGCTGAAGGTTTTCTCCGCATACCAAAGATATTTTTTCAGGGTGGGAACGGAAAGTCCTGTCTGTGAAGCCAGTTGCGAATAATTTACCAGGTTGCCGGTTTGGGAGGCCAGTATCCTGATGAGCAACTGAAACACTTCAGGTCTTTCAATTTTCAGAAGATAAACCAGGTCCTTTTCCACATAACTCCTGAATATCTCATCCATGAGTTTCAGCTTTTCGGAAGATCGCGTTTCAGTGACAATCCTGGGGTATCCGCCGTAGTTCAGGTATTCATTGAGCATCAGTAAGGTCTGCTGCTTTTCTGTTTCAAAGTATAAAGGGAGCCTGGTTTCGTATTTATAACCGGTTCTGAAGTTTGCAAATTCCTGAAAGCTGACGGGCATCATCTCAAAAATCCTTTTTCTTCCTGCAAGGGATTCGTGGATCTTTTCCTTCAGCTCAAGGCTTCCCGATCCTGAGACCACCATTTTGTAAGGGAGGTTTCTGTCGTAAAGTCCTTTTAAAAACAGCCCTGCATTCTCCAGCCGCTGGATTTCATCCATAAACACATAACCATCTTCTCCAATTTCCAGGCGGATCTTCTGTAATAGCATTTCCTGCGATTGGAAAAAGGGTAAATGGCTGTCGTTATCAAGGTTCAGAAAAAGTACCTTTTCCCCTTGTTGTAACAATTCGTTCTGTATTTCCAGCAGGAGGGTGGTTTTCCCGATCTGGCGTGCCCCGGCGATCAGTGTGATCTCTCTGGCACTGAGATGCTCTGTGATCTCTTTTTTGATTTTTCTTTTTATGATCATGTAGTTTATAAAATATCGGGTTAAATGAAAACCATAGTTGTTAAAATATCGGGTTAAATGCAAATATAAGAATTTTTTGCCACGGATGCACGGATGTTTATTGAAATGATTTGGATGTCACGGATGAAAACAAAACCACGAAGGCACGAATGAAAAGAAAATGATTGCTTTCAGCAGCCCGGAGCTCTCTTCCCTGCTTGTAGGGAAGGGTTGGGGATGGGTCCTCTTTAAGCCACGGATGCACCGATGTTTATTGAAATGATTTGGATGTCACGAATGGGTTTTTTCTCTCGCAGAGCCGCAGGGACGCAGTTTTTTAAAATCACGGTGTGATTTTTTGGGTGGTACCATAATGTCGCCGCGATGCGGCTGGTGGAGGGAGAATTATCTTCGCCGGTGCTACCATAGTTTCGCCGCTATGCGGCTGGTGAATAGTCCGGCGGCTGCTGTTACTTCCGGGTACGACTATGGCTCGTGCCCGGAATGGGGTTGTGGCGTCTTTAAAGGGGCTACACCGGCTGCGAGATTAGCTTCGCTGAGCTCCCTTGCGGTCGGTTCTTCGTTCCAC
>SKSE01000036.1 GCA_007118135.1 Bacteroidales bacterium
AGAAAGTAATACACCATCTCATTAGAATCCAGAAATGTGGTATAAGTGAGGTCATAAACAATACCGGAGCAAATGCCATAGATAAATTACTGATGATGACCCGTTTTTTTGCCGAACATCTGAAAAACTCAAATGCTGCTTTAAGTTACGATTTACAAAAATATTATCCTGATATATGGGATGAGGTGGTTGAATTTAAACGTGAAGAAGTTTACAAGCACATCATTGATAATATAGAAACAGGGATCAAAGAAGGATTATATCGTGATGATATGAATTATGAAATTATTGCCAGGGCGTATGTTTCAAGAATGGAGATGTACCAGACCGATTTATGGGAACCATTGGATAAATATTCCTTAACAGATGTATTTCGAACGCTTTTCATATATCATATCAGAGGGATATCTAATGCAAAAGGAATAAAATACCTGGAAAAAAATATAGACAAATGGTGAACTGATTTAAACAAAAAAACCATCCGGAAGTTATAAAAAGTCATTCACCTGCTTATTTTGGATATTCGCCGAATCAGATTAAAATAAATGTTACAGGTAAAATAGTTTTGCCAAAGGAAAAAATAAAAAACACGAGTATGAATTATAAAAAAGCCGCTTTATCCATTTTGAAAAGTTTTTTCCTGACAGGATTGTTGCTCTCAGCAGGATTTTCTTATGCTGATGACCCTTTAAGGTTGAGCCTTGAAGAAGCACGCAAGTATGCTCTTGAGCACAATCTGGAGCTAAGAAATGCAAAAGCTGATGCAAATATTGCCGCCAGGCAGGTGTGGGAAATCACTTCAACAGGACTACCGCAAATTGACGGGACCGTTGGTTATCAATATTTCACCGAATTGCCGACAAATCTTATCCCGGCTGAATTCTTCGGGGGCGAACCCGGAGAGTTTCTTGAAGTTCAGTTTGGTACTGAACAAAACCTGACAGCAACCCTTTCTGTAAACCAACTTATATTCGATGGCAGCTATATTGTAGGATTGCAGGCTGCCCGCATTTTCCGGGAACTGGCACAAAGATCTTACATCAGCTCGGAAATTGAAATCAAAAGCAGGGTTACTGAAACCTATTACCTTGCACTGGCCAGCCGTCAGAATTTAGGCATTATGCAGGATAACCTGATAAATCTGAAAAAAACTCTTTTTGAAACACAAAAAATGTTTGAGGAAGGCTTTACAGATGCCATAAATGTGGATCAGTTAAAACTTACCGTAGCCAATCTGAAAAACAATATTTCAAGTATGGAGCGTCAGAAAGATTTATCACTTAATATGTTAAAGTTTCAGATTGGATTGGATATTAACCGGCCACTCGAATTGACAGACGAACTCGAAGCCCTGTTTCAGAATATTTCAATTGAATTATTTACAATACAAGAATTTAACCCCGAAAATCATATCGATTTCCTTGTCATTCAGTCACAGGAAAAGATGCAATTAATGACGCTGAGGCGTGAGTGGAGCTTCTATCTTCCCAACATTTCAGCATTTTACACACGACAGGAAAATGCTTTCAGAAATGAGTTTAACTTTTTTGAGAGCGGCCAACCCTGGTTTCCTACTTCCATTTTAGGAGTAAATATTAATATTCCTATTTTTTCGAGTGGCTATCGTGCATCTCGTGTTCAACAGGCACGACTTGAGCTTGAAAAAGCTCAAAATAATACCAGGCAGGTGGCACAATCTCTTATGCTTCAAAAGCAGGAAGCACAGTCAAACATGAAAACTTCAATGGAGCAATATGAAAGTGAAAAAGATAATCTGCAACTGGCTGAAAGAATCCTTAACCGGACACAAATCATGTTCCGTGAAGGCATGGCATCAAGCCTTGAGTTAACCCAGGCCAGCGACCAGTTTATTACTACACAGGCAAATTACATAAATGCCATGTTTGAATTGTTAAATTCAAAAAACAAACTTGAAAAAGCCTTAGGTCGCTTGTAGATACTTTCAATATTATCGGAAAAATAAAAAAGAATTTCAGAAATAAAGTCATGAAAAAGTCAAATAAAATCAACACAAGTCAGGGAATTAAAAAATACTTCCACACTGCAGGTATTATAAAAATATCAGTTTTTATAACAGGCTTATTCTTTTTAGTGGCCTGCAACAATAACAACAACCAGAATAATGATGCTCAGGTTATCCGGGAAAAAATTACGGAATACAATGAGCAAATTGTTGAGCTCAACAGAAAAGTATCGGAGCTTGAAAGACAACTGGAGTCTTTGGGTGAAATACCTCAAAATCGTATCAGAACTTCCGTTACGGTTAAAGAAATTACTCCCAGGCCTTTTGATCACTTTTTTAAGGTAAATGCAAGTGTTGAAGCTGTTCAGGAAGCCATGATCAGCCCCGAAACCAATGGTCAGATAAAAGAAATATCAGTAGAAAAGGGACAGAGGGTAAAGCGAGGACAGGTTTTAGCCAGGCTTAATACCAGTGTAATAGAAAATAATATTGATGAGGCCAAAACATCACTTCGGCTGGCACAAACGGTTTACGACCGGCAAAAAAGGTTATGGGAGCAGGAGATTGGCAGTGAAATTCAGTATCTGGAAGCACGCAATAATTATGAAAGCCTTCAGGCCAGGTTAAAAAGCCTGGAATCACAGCTTGACCTGGCTGTTATGCGCGCACCTTTTGATGGTATTGTAGACGAAATATTTGCAAAGGAAGGTGAGTTGGCAATGCCCGGAAACATGGTCATGCTAATTCTTAATTTAAATACACTTTATGTTAATGCTGATGTTTCTGAATCATTTCTCCCATTGATTGATCCTAATGACAGGGTAATACTGAGATTTCCGGCATTTCCCGATTACAAGGAACACGTATCTATTCACAGAATGGGAAATGTTATCAATCCTGAAAACCGTACATTCAGGCTTCAGTTAAAAATCCGAAATCCAGGAGAACGTTTTAAGCCCAATATGGTTGCCAGTATGGGTATACGAAGCTTTTCCACCGACGAGGCATTGGTTATTCCATCAATATTGATTAAGCAAGACATTCAGGGACACTTTGTTTTTACAGCCAAAGAAAATGATGATGGCGATTTGGTTGCCAGAAAAATTTATGTTGAAAGAGGGCTTTCAGGAGAAGGTGAAACTATGATAAGATCGGGATTAACGGAAGGAGACCTTCTGATAAATCAGGGGCACAACAGAGTAAATGACGGCACACTTGTTTCAATTACCGCTGAGAGAACTATGGCTCAAAGGAACCGAACTGAAAATACAGGTAACTGAATATAAGACTGTTGATATGAATATTGAGATTTCAAAAGAGAATTAAAACAGCTAAAACATGTCTGACAACACTTTCAAATACCGTGAGTTTAAACTCACCACGGCTGCATTAAAAAATAAGAATACCATATTCCTGCTTACATTTATTTTCGCGCTTTTTGGTATTTTCTCCTATCGGGCATTACCCAAAGAATTGTTTCCTGATGTGGTAATACCTATCGTTATGGTTCAGACCATTTACCCGGGAAATCCACCTATCGACATGGAGAACCTTATTACAAGGCCCCTTGAGAACGAAATAAATACCATAACAGGTATAAAGAATCTTTCATCCTCTTCCACACAGGATAACTCAAATATTTTTGTAGAATTTGACACTGGTGTAGATATAAAGGTAGCTCTGCAGGACGTAAAAGATGCAGTTGACAGGGTTAAAGGAGATCTTCCCGGCGATTTACCTGCCGATCCCATAGTACTGGATATTGACTTTTCGGAATTTCCTATTATCAATGTTAACCTTTCGGGCGATTTTTCCATAAACGAACTTAAACGATTTGCAGATTATCTTGAAGAAGAAATCGAAGCTATTCCTGAGATTTCGAAAGTTGACATAACAGGTATTGATGAGAGAGAAATACAGGTAAATGTTGACCCGATTAAACTCGATGCCCTTGAGTTGAGTTTTCAGGACATTGAAACTGCCATCATGCAGGAAAATGTCTCCATTTCAGGTGGTTCATTGCTGTTTGATGACCTTACACGGTGGGCCATCCGAACAGATGGTGAGTTCAGGGATGTTCGTGAACTCGAAGATATAATTATTAAGCAGGAAGGTGGCCATATAGTATACCTGCGTGATGTTGCTGAAGTAAAGGATACATTTGCTTATCCATCAAGCTTTGCCAGACTGGATGATCAGCCTGTGGTATCGCTCCAGGTGGTTAAAAATGCCGGCGACAATCTTTTATCGGCAACAGATAATATTATGCGTGTTTTGGATGAAGCGCGGAAATCAGGAAATATCCCGGATGATTTAAATATTACCATAACCAATGACCAGTCTGAGGAAATACGTAACCAGCTCAGCAATCTTGAAAACAGTGTAATCATTGCTGTAATTCTGGTTATCCTTGTATTGTATTTCTTCCTGGGTTTAAAAAATGCTCTTTTTGTTGGTATTGCAATACCTATGTCCATGCTTATCTCCTTTATGGTATTTGGAATTGCTGACATTCAGATTAATATGATTGTTTTGTTTTCATTAATCCTGGCGCTCGGATTACTTGTTGACAATGCTATTGTGGCCGTTGATAACATATACCGTTATGTGGAGCGTGGATACCCTGTATTTGAATCAGCCAAACGAGCCATTGGCGAAATAGCATGGCCCATTATCACATCAACCGCAACGACACTTTCAGCATTCCTGCCGCTTGCATTCTGGGGTGGCGTGGTAGGTGAATTTATGAAGTTTTTACCAATTACACTTATTATCGTTCTTACATCATCCTTGTTTGTAGCACTGGTAATCATTCCGGTGTTTTCTGAAACCTTCTTTTCCAAAGATGAAATAATCAAAACTAAATCAAAAAAGGATGATAACCGGAAAAACAAAACCCGTAACCGCTTAATCATTGCAGGTTCTCTTATTATTATCGGACTTGTTTTTCATTTTCTTAACGCTACTCTATGGGGAAACATTTTTATCCTGGTTGCCGTAATCATTTTCCTCGGATATTTTGTATTCAGAAAACTCTCACAGTTTTTCCTCGATAAGGTTTTACCCTTCAATGAAAACCTTTATCGAAGAACCTTGTTTTTTGCTCTTCAAGGCAAAAGACCATACTTTTTTGTTGCGGGTACAATGGTATTTTTGTTGATTTCCGTAACCTTCTTTACCATAAGACAACCCAATGTTTTATTTTTCCCCGATAATGAGCCAAAGTTTATCAATATCATTGCCGAATTGCCGGTAGGTACTGATATCAAAGACACTGATCATCAAATCAGACTTATTGAAGACCATATTGAAGAAATTATTGCTCCCTACAGGTCTGTTGTAAAATCAGTGCTTACAACTGTAGGTCGTGGAGCTGTAGCAGAAATGGAAATGGCGGCCGGTGACACCCCTAATCGAGGACGGATAACAGTTACATTTGTAGAGTTTCAGGAGCGGGCGGGTATCAACACAAATGATATAATGGCCAAAATAAGCGATGAGCTATTGAATACCTATCCGGGTGTAGAATTGAGTGTATCAAAAAATACTGCCGGACCTCCCACCGGGGCTGCCATAAACCTTGAAATCAGCGGCAGGGATTTTGACCGGCTTTTATCTATTACCGAAGATATACAGGCACAGATAGAATCTTCAGGTATCGAAGGGATTGAAGGTTTAAGAATGGATTTGGATGTTGATAAACCGGAGATCATTGTAAGAATTGACCGCGATATGGCCCGCAGGTTTGGTCTTTCTACCTATTCCATTGCCAATACTATAAGAATTGCATTGTTCGGACTGGAAGTTTCCAACTTTAAAATTGGTGAAGAAGAATTTCCTATCCAATTGCGATTAAAGGAAGAATATCGTGATAACCTTGCCAGTCTTATGAATCAGCGCATTACATTTCGCAGCCAGGCAACAGGTCAGCTAATGCAGGTGCCCATTTCGGCAGTAGCATCGGTTGAATACAGCAAGACCTATGGTGCTGTAAACAGAATTGACCTGCGAAGGGTAAATACCCTCAGTTCAAATGTTTTGCCGGGGTTTAATGCCAATCGTATTAATCAGCAACTACGAAATTTGCTTGAGGATTATGACATGCCCGAAGGATATAGCTATGCCTTTACCGGCGAACAACAGGAGCAGGAAGAAGCACGAGATTTTCTCATTACTGCATTCCTTATCGCATTATCTCTGATTGCAGTAATTCTGGTCAGTCAGTTTAATTCAGTTTACAAACCCTTTATCATTATAGGAAGTGTGATCTTCAGCACCGCAGGTGTATTTTTCGGACTGGCACTATTCAACATGGAATTTGTCATTATTATGACCGGTGTGGGAATTATCAGTTTGGCTGGAGTTGTTGTAAACAATGCAATTGTACTCATAGATTATACCGACTACCTGCATGATCAAAAAAGAGCGGAGCTAAACATTACAGCTGATAAGTTTCTTACGCCTGAAGACTCCCTTGCTTGTATACGTGAAGCCGGAGAAACCCGATTCAGGCCCGTTGTACTTACTGCCATAACCACTGTTCTGGGATTGGTACCGTTGGCTATTGGACTGAATATCAATTTTGTAACACTGATGACCAATCTTGATCCACAAATATTTTTTGGTGGTGATAATGCAGCATTCTGGTCGCCCATGGCGTGGACGGTTATTTTCGGACTTACAATTGCTACATTCCTTACACTGGTAATTGTACCGGCAATGTATCAAATAATTCTTTCAACCCGCAGAAAAGTTACAATCTGGTTTAAGGGTGAAGAAAAAGTTTTTGAAACAGGACAACAATAAGCCTATGCTTCAATTATCTGGATGAACTGACGGCTGCACCTGCAGCTGAGGCAGCAATTATTGCCACAATGGCTGCCTGAACCTGCCTTATGGATTGCTCTACATTACTGGCAACCGGGTTATCCTTTATGATTTTTTTCAGGTTGGTTCTGAAGGTTTTAAGTTCTGTTCTTGATGAAACATATACTCTATGCATTTTGCAGGCTTCTGACATGGCAAGGAGCACCATCATTTCGGAAGTTAATTCCTTTCCTTCAAGAACAGCAGTACGTAATGTTTTTATAAGCCCATTCCTGATTTCCTGGTTTTCCAGATATACTTTATTATAGGTAATAAAAGCAATAATCTTTTTTACCTCTATCCTGACAAGGCCTTTTTTTTGCATCTGCTCCAGGATGGTTCTTTTATATTTTGGAGCTTTTCCTGAAAGCTTTATGATCCAGGTTCTCAGTCTGCGTTTTCGTCTTGACTTTTTGATATTCATAATAATATCAGAAAGAATAGGATCAACCGGTTTATAATCTTCACTAACTACAATCCTGTTATTGTCAAGAACTATCCCCTCCTCTTCAATCATTTTGATAAAATGTAACCCTAAAATGGAATGATTCAATTGAAGATCGGATATTACAAACCTTCCTCTGTCAGGATGCTGGGTGAGTAATAAAAACTTTTCAATGGTTGTTAGTTTCATGTTCAATGCTTTTACTATTCCATACAAAGGTATATTTATATTGAAATCCTGACAAATGATTTCGGAGTTAACTAATTAGATTTTATCTTCTGGTTTTGAATTGAATATATTTACATTTGAAAGCTGCCAGGACTATGATAAAAGTCAATGGACAGCTTAATTTAGGAGTATTACAAATATTTACTACTTAAAAGAAAACAATCTTTAACTTTGCTATTAAGACAAGCTAATGACAGGGATAATCTGACTAAGAAAAATAATGATTATTATAGGAATAACAGGAACGCTGGGAGCAGGCAAAGGAACTATTGTTGAGTATTTGGTTAAGAAAAAAGGTTTCGTACATTTTTCAGTACGTAATTACCTTTCAGATGTTATCAAAGAAAGGGGTATGGAAGTAAATCGCGACACTATGGTTGTAACTGCCAATGATTTGCGCAGCAAAAATGGTCCTGGATTTATTATTGAAGAACTTTATCGTAAGGCCGCTGCCTCCCGGCAAAATTGTATCATTGAAAGTATACGCACACCCGGCGAAATAGAAAAACTCAGAAAGGAGAAAAACTTTTTTCTGCTGGCCGTTGATGCTGATATCAGGATTCGCTATGACCGAATCAAAATGAGAGGCTCAGAGACTGATAATGTTGGCTTCGAAACTTTCCGGCAAAATGAAATCAGAGAAATGCATTCTGATGACCCCAACAAACAAAACTTATCGGAATGCATTCGTCAGGCCGACTTCGTTCTCCGCAACGATGGCTCAATAGAGCAATTAAAACAAAGAACCGAAGAAATACTAAAAAAAATATCATAATATGGAACAAACCCCTGCAAAACCTTACCAACGCCCAACCTGGGATGAATATTTCATGGAGATTGCTCATACAGTAAGCAAGCGTGCCACCTGCGATCGTGGCAGAAGCGGATGTGTAATTGCACGTGGTCGCCAGATTCTTGTAACAGGATATGTAGGTTCTCCCATCGGATTACCGCATTGCGATGATGTGGGTCATCAAATGAAAAAAGTACTTCACGAAGATGGTCGCACAACCATGCATTGTGTGCGTACGGTGCATGCCGAGCAAAATGCCTTAAGCCAGGCGGCAAGACTTGGGATAAGCATTGATGGAGCCACATTGTATTGCCGTATGACACCTTGCAGGGTTTGTGCCATGCTCATTATCAATTGCGGTATCAAAAGAGTGGTTTGTGAAAAAAAATACCATGCCGGCGGCGAATCAGAGATCATGTTCAAAGATGCCGGGGTAGAACTGGTTTACTTTGAAGAGGATTATGTGAAGTATGAAAATCAGTAACTGTAATTTATGATTTTTGATTTATGATTTAGGGAACTGCGGAGACAGGGAGGCGCAGAGTCTTCTCCGGGTAGGACTTCAGTTCGTGCCCGGAGTTGTAAGGGCTTCCTCCGGGTACGACTTCAGTTCGTGCCCGGAGTTGTTTAGAAAACCGGAGGTGTTGTCAGGGATGCCATCCCGGTCCGTTGTTTTTGGTTTTTCGGATTTAGCTTCATCAGCCCGGCTCTTAATTCGTTTCGTGCTTCGATATTCGACTTTCGAATTTACTTCTTTCTCCGGTTTCTAATAAAAACTTCCCCTCCCTTTACCCTTATCCATATCCAATCTAAATTATACATACAGGCTTTTATTTAACACATAGAATTAGGCATAATTAACATTTTTTTATAATTTGTGCATCCTGCCTTACAACCCACAAAACCGCCTGCCTATGATATAATACTGAAAACAAATTACTTAAACCTTTTAACTTCATCTGTTTTTTTAGATTTTTGAAGTTGAATCTGCATCCTTCCTTCATGGAATCAGTTAGGGGTTATTTGCAGGCTGATTCGTTTGATTTCTCTACTGGATTTTGTATTACATATTTTTTTTAATTAAATCAGTTTTATATGAGAATAAATAAATTGTTTTTATTAATCTGTTTAATTGCCCTACTTTCTTACAAGGGTTTTGGACAAACTTATCAAAAAGTAGCTATACCTGATACAACTACCTGGCTGGTTGCCGAGGCACAATTATTTGGAAGATTTATTGACACCCTTTATGCAAAAAACCAAACGGATGATAAGATTGAAATCTGGTTTGGGAGTAAGTATGGGGATGAACAGATGTTTTTAGGTTTGCTCAGTTCAAATGAAGATAACTCGAAGTTATGGTTTGCTCCGGAAGGAACGAGCAACAATGAAGAAATACTGATATTTGATCTTACACTTGAAAAAGGAGATACATTTTATCTGGGAAACACCTCAATTACTGTTGATACTGTATTTTACAGAGATAACCTTAAGCATATAGAGTTAAATAGATCAACGATATGGGATGAAAATCTGAGATTTATAGAAGGTGTAGGTCCAAATATTAGCGTTGCATGGATGGCACATCCCGGAATTCTGGAACCTTACGTAGTATGTAAATATGATGATACCCTGTTTTACGTTGCTGAAAACCCTAATTTTATTGATTGCAACTTAGATACTACTAATTCTGAAGAATTGGATAATTATAATGCAATTAGTATTTATCCTAATCCTTTTGAAGATTGCTTAAACATATATTTTTCTTCATTAAGTACCAAAAAAGAGATAATAAT
>SKSE01000257.1 GCA_007118135.1 Bacteroidales bacterium
ATATTTCTCGAGAACTGATTTGGGAAGTCTCAGACCTTTTGAATTTCCTATTTTGATAATGGGCGCTTCCATAATGAAAATATTGTAATTACAAAGTTATTACATTTTTGGAATAATCAGGGATGACATCCCTGAAATTTATTGCATTTGGAAAAGGTTGAACTTTTTCTGGTGTTTAGCAAGCAATAGGGATGTCATCCCTTAAGTTGGTCAAAAATCTGTTCAGGGATGACATCCCTGAAATTTATTGCAATCGGAAAAAGTTGAATCTTTTCTGGTGTTTATAAAACAATAGGGATGTCATCCCTTTTGCATCCCCGTGGGAAATTCCCGTAAAACTACGCAAAAAAAACCACCATTTTCATTTTAAATTGCACCCCTAAAATACTGTGATTCAAAAGAAAACAACTATAATAAAATCAAGTAACCATGAAAAAATTTGTACCCATCTTAATTTTTAGCTTGTTTGTGCTTTCCTGTACGCGTACTGTTTATGTTCCCGTGCAGCGTCCGGCACAGGTTTATGTGGACCCGGGTGTGCAGCGTGTCGCACTTATTGACCGCAGCGAAACCGAGCGAAATGCGGTAAATGTGATTGAAGGTATTCTTACCGGTACATTACCCGGACTTGATAAAGAAGCTGCGCAAACAGCCATGAACGGATTGGCATCCAGTCTTCAGGAGTTCGGTCGCTTCCAGGTTGTGCGTACATCTGAACAATTGAAAAGCCCCGTAACCCTGCCGGGACAATGGCCATCCATTCTCGATTGGCAACAGGTTGAACAACTCTGCCGAAAATACAATGTGGATGCCCTTCTTATTCTTGAAGCTTTCGATTCAAACTTTATTGTAACCAATGGAAGCAGGGAAGTAGAGCAAAAACAAGAAGGGGGTCGTTCAACAAAGGTCAGAGAGTATTATGCCGAAGGTGTTGCAACAGTAACTCTTGGCTTTCGATTCTACCATCCTGACTCCAGAACCATTATTGATGAGCATCGTTACAGCCGTAACAGAAAGTGGGAAGCCAAAGGAAACCTTTTGCAACTGGCCCTTACCAATTTGATCGATCATCGTGAAGCCGTAATGCAGGTAAGTGCTCAATCGGGCAGTTTATATGCCAACCGTATCAGTCCTAATTGGTACAGGGCTAACCGCAGCTTTTTCACCAAAGGTAAAAGAGATGCTAATTTTGATATTGGGGTAAGAAGAGCCACTGTCAATGACTGGACCGGTGCCATGGAAGCCTGGAAAAGATCAGCCAATTCTTCCAAAAGAAAAACTGCAGGAAGGTCATATTATAATCTTGCCTTAATGTATGAAATTCAAGGCGATCTGGAGACCGCTCTAAGTCACGCCCAGCGGGCTTTTACGGATTACAGGATCAAACAGGGCCGGTCTTACAGCAATATTCTCAGACGTAGAATTCAGGATGCGGCGTTGCTGGATTGATGGATTTCACAATCTCCCACACCATCTTTACATGTTTTTCTTCTGTATTGCGCTGGCCAACGGATAGGCGAATGCAATATTTCCCATTCAGGACGGTATGCGTGAGATAGACTTCGCCTGTGGCATTGATTTTTTGCAACAACTCCTTGTTGGATGTATTTAACTGCTCTTCAGTCATTCCCGGATTTTTAAATCTGAAACATACCAGACTCAGATTAACCGGAGCAAGTATCTCAAAATCGGGGTCATTTTCCACCCATCCGGCAAACATCTGCGCCAGTTTCATATGCTTCCGAACCATTTCCCTGATGCCTTCCACTCCATATGAGCGTATCACAAACCAAAGCTTCAGTGCACGAAAACGTCGTCCCAGTTGTATGCCCCAGTCACGGTAATTATTGACCTGCTCGTCGGCTGCAGTTTTCAGGTATTCGGGCATAATGGAGAAGGTTCTTTTCAGAATTTCGGGCTCTTTCACAAAATAGGCCGAGCAGTCGAAATTGGTTAGCATCCATTTGTGGGGGTTGAAAACAAATGAATCGGCCAATTCAACCCCCTTCATAAAAAAGCGATACTCCGGGGTTATGGCGGCTGTACCTGCAAAGGCGGCATCTACGTGATGCCAGATACCATAGTCTTTGCAGATTTGACCGATCTCTTCAATGGGGTCCATGGCCATGGAAGATGTGGTTCCCAGTGTGCTGACAACACAGCAGGGGATTAGTCCGTTTTGGATATCATCTGTGATAGCCTTTCGAAGGACTTCGGGTTGCATGGCAAATTTCTCATCCACATCTATTACAACCATATTTTCTCTTCCGAATCCGGCAATTTTTACATCCTTTTCTATGCTGGAGTGGGTTTGGGAAGAAACGTAAACCCTCATGGTTTGCCGAAAACCCTTTTGATTGATTTGGAAACTACTGATTTTTTCCCTGGCCGAAAGCAATGCGCACAATGTGGCGGTAGATGCCGTATCCTGTATTACCCCTGTAAATTCCTTTGGCAAATCAATCATTTCCCGGAGCCAGTTCATAACCACTTCTTCCAGCTCGGTGGCAGAAGGTGATGTATCCCATATCATCCCCTGCACGCCCAATCCGGCAGTAAGCATTTCGCCCAGTACCGATGCCGGACTGTTATTGGCCGGAAAATAAGCAAACCA
>SKSE01000025.1 GCA_007118135.1 Bacteroidales bacterium
AGGCCTGTTACGTGTACAAAATACTCTTTGTCTGTTCCGTTTTCTTTAATAAAACCAAAGCCTTTGGTTTCATTGAAAAATTTTACTGTTCCGTTATTCATGTTTAATAAAAAAGTAATAAATAAAAATTGAATTCGTGGCAAAGTTAATAGAAATCTTCGATTAACAAAGCGTGTTAAAAAGATTTTCCATATATCTGCTTAAAAAATTAATTGTTTTACAGGCAAAGTCAGTTTTGCCATATAATCTTTTCTAATGACCATCTTTTCCGGTATGAACATGCCCGTGAGAAATTTCTTCAGGAGTAGCCTCTCTTGATGTTATCACTTCACCTTTAAAATGGAGGTCCTGGCCGGCAAGGGGGTGGTTGAAATCCATCTTTACAGTTTCATCTTCAATTTTAAGGATTTTCCCCTGTAAAGGTTCTCCCTGATCGTTGCGCATTGGAACAATTTTGCCTTCCACCAGCAGATCATCGGCTTCTTTACCATCGATAGTAAAAATACTTCTGGGTAAATTTACAACAGCAGTTGGATTAGCTGGACCGTATGCTTTATCTGATTCAATAAGGAACTCAAAGCCTTCGCCTGGATTTAGCTCTTGTATCTGTTCTTCAAATTCTGGAATCAGGTTGCCTGCTCCAAAAAGAAATTCTGCAGGGTTTTCTTTTCCTGCAATTTCAATTACTTCACCCTCAGCATTTCCCGAGCGTAATTCGTAGGTTAATGAAATAACTTTTGCTGTACTCATAAATTAATAATTATATGGTTTTAAAAAAATTTTGGGGCTTTCTCTAAAAAATGAGAATCAGCCCCAATTTTTAATTATTGACGAAATTACTGCAAAAAAGACAGAATATCAAATTTTTATAAGTGTTTGTGGTTCAATTGCCTTCCAAAGCACATCAACCGGATGTAATGCAACTTTTCCGGTTCCATCCAGAATCTGGTGCCGGCAACTTGTACCTGTTGCTGCAATTACAGCCTCCGGTTCGGCAGCGCGTATGGCAGGAAAAAGTTTAAGTTCACCAATGGCCATACTCAATTGATAATGTTCTTTCTCATAACCGAAAGAACCGGCCATGCCACAACACCCGCATTCAATTTCTTTAACCTCATATTCAGGAGGTATAGAAAGCATTTTTGAAGTAAAGTTTACAGAAGATAAGGCTTTTTGATGGCAATGGCCATGGAGGTAAATTTTCGCTTTATCTTTTTTGAATAATTCCTTTTTGATTTTACCCTGATCCAGTTGCTGGCAAATAAATTCATCAACAATATAAACAAAACGTGTAAGAATTTCTGCTTTTTCCAGATTTTCTTCGCTGCATAATTCCTTATATTCATCTCTGAGGGTAAGTATAGCCGAAGGTTCTATACCCACAACAGGAATTTTTTTATCGATCCATGGTTGAAGAATTTCAATGTTTGTATCAGCAAGTTTCGTGACTTTTCTTAAAAAACCTTTGGATAAGGCTGCACGTCCGCTTTCATTAACCTGCGGCATTTCTATAAAATAGCCCAATTGGTTGAGCAGCAGGCATGCATTTATTCCGGTAGGAGTATCATTGTAGTTGGTAAACTCATCGCAAAAAAGCACCACCATTTTTTCAGGATCGGCAGTTTTGTTGAGTTTTGCAAGGTTATTATCGGCCCACTTCCTCCAGGTTTGTTTATGAATTTTCGGCAAACTCCTTTCTTTGGCAAAACCTGCAAGCTTTTTAAGGGCAGGAGAAAAAACTGATGATTGCGAAAACAAATTGTATGCAGGTGGAACCAAACTGCCGAGTTTGTTTAAAGTGCTGTAATTTGCAATCAGCTTCGACCTGAATGGTGCACCATTGGCATCATAGTAATGCTGTAAAAATTCAGCCTTGTACTTGCCCATATCAACGTTGGATGGGCATTCTGATTTACAACCTTTACATGAGAGACACAAATCCAGTATCTCTTTTATCTCATCATGATCAAAAGGATTTTTTTTAGGAGAGTTTGTAACAAACTCCCTGAGAATGTTTGCTCTGCCGCGGGTAGTATCATGTTCATCGGTGGTAGCATGAAAAGATGGACACATTACTCCTTTAAAAGTATGAGGTTTGCGGCAGTCGCCTGAACCGTTACATTTTTCTACTGCTTTCAGGAAGTCACCCGCCTCGGGATAACGGAAATAAGTTTTCAGTTTAGGAACTTGTGCGCCAGGGATATAACGAAGTGATGTTTTCATGGATGGAGTATCCACAATCTTTCCGGGATTAAATATGTTTTCCGGATCCCAGGTTTGTTTTATCTCCCTTAAAATCTCATAGATTTTTTCACCAAGCATAAGAGGAATGAATTCACCTCTGAGTCTTCCATCACCATGCTCACCGCTGAGTGATCCCTTGTATTTTTTTACCAGTTTTGCGGTCTCCAGTGCAATCTGGTAAAAGCGCTCTACATCTGCTTTGTTTTTTAAATTCAGAATCGGCCGAAGGTGTATTTCTCCGGTCCCGATGTGCGCGTAATATACACATTCCAGATTCATGGAATCCAGGATTACTTTCAGCTCGGTTACAAATTCAGGGAGTGCATCCACATGAATTGCAGTATCTTCAATTACC
>SKSE01000209.1 GCA_007118135.1 Bacteroidales bacterium
CCAACGCTTTACCGGGCGTACTGCACCCACAGCTGCGGGTCTGGGTACACCGGTACTGTTTTTTACGGATGACACCGGCAGTTATTGCACACTTACACGCGACCTGAAACCAGGAAAAATGCAGGAGTTTGATAATGGCGAGGCGGCACTTGATCATATCATTTCAGTTTGCCGCGACAATACCATTCGTATACAAGATCACAGGCTTGACCTGCCATCGGCCCCACCTCATATTCTACCTCCAAACCTGTGGTGGGCCAATAAGCCGGGCTCAACCATGTTTATGCCCGCGGGTGATGCTGCCGAGATTTGCCTTGGTATTATGGCCCTGATGATCCGGCATGGTGTTATGGTTGTGGACCACGAAACGGGAGAACCGGCTGGAAACCTGCAACCTTTTGTGAAGTCAGGTCTGCTGGATGAAAACAGACGGTTTCCCCTGTCTGAGCTTCAGGCAACGGTTTACGAAAGTGCAACCATGGAAATTGCTTTCAAGGGACACAATATTGTTCTGATGCTTCAGGCTATGGGGCTGGGTGGTCTTTTCTTCAATGGTATTGACGATTTGAGTGTAATGGGATCAAATGCCGGTGATGGTATTAAAGGACTAGGATTCCAATTCGTTGAAAACGATCGCTGGGTAACTCCCAATCCTGTGGGGCTCAGTGGTGTTTATGAGGCCCTTTGTCCGCCCAACTATCCTGATATGTTTGCAGCAACAGAGGTTTTTGTCAAAGGAAAATTTGGCAAAAAGGGGGCTTACGATCCTGTTACACCCGGCCCATGGAAACAAAACGAGCAGGTTAAAAAAACTGTGGAGCCCTACAGCCGCGAATTTGTGGATTGCATGGGTGAAACAGCGCAATACATTTTTGATAAATACGGCAAATTTCCGGGCATTCGAAGTACCATTATGATGCCGGGTTTTGTGCAAGCACACCACATCGATACGGATTTTTATGATAAATACTATAAGGAAGGAGCTTATCTGAATTCACATGCTCAACATATGGACACCTGGCACAAAGAGTAATTTTTCTTTGATTTGGCTGGTAGAACTGAACAAATATGCTAAACTCCCCAAGCATATTGAATATAGCTAAAACCAAAAATCTTAATGTATGGCCGGACGTATAAATCCAATGCAAAACAAGTCCCGCAGAAGTTTTTTAAAACTTGCCGGAGCGGGATCTCTTGCTATAATAAGTCCTTTTAATGCAACATCTGAATTACAAACTCTTCAATCTCAAAAATCTATGCAACGAAACACACCTTCAGCCATAGGCAACACCCCGCTTGTAAAACTGATGCATATAACCGAACCGGACAGTGCAGAAATCTGGGTAAAATGGGAGGGTGCCAACCCCACCGGCAGCATGAAAGACCGTATGGCTCTGGGAATGATTGAGGCTGCCGAAAGAAGTGGTGTACTGAAACCGGGAATGCGCGTTTTGGAAGTTACCGGGGGGAGCACCGGAAGCTCACTGGCTATGGTGTGCGGTCCTAGGGGCTATAAGGTACATTTTGTAACCACAGATGCCATATCTATTGAAAAACGCAGAACCATGGAAGCACTGGGCGCCGAACTGGAAATTATGCCCAGTCATGGTAAAGGCATTACACCAGAACTGGTAGAGCGGTCCATTGACCGTGTCCATGAGTTGGTAAGGGAGGGAAACACCTATTGGACCAACCAATTTGGAAATCCTTCCAATGCTGCAGGATACAAATACCTGGGTTATGAACTGCTGGAAGCAGGCCCTGTAGATGCCTTTGTGATGGGTGTAGGAACCGGAGGATGCATTTCTGGGGTAGGGGCTGTGCTTAAAGAAAGCAACCGTAATTCAAAACCCCTGATCATTGCAGTAGAACCTGCTGCTTCAAGAAATCTTTCGGGAGGACCCACTGGGGGCCACCGCATTGAAGGCATCGGAATAGGATTTGTACCCGAAACAGTCCGGCTCGATCTAATTGATGAGATAGAAGCTGTTACCGATGAGGAAGCCTTCAAAACCACCCGTGATCTTGCCCGAAAGGAAGGCCTGCTTGCCGGGATAAGCTCCGGCGCCAATGTGGCTGTAGCATTGCGCGTGGCAAAGCAGCTGGGTAAAGGAAAAAGAGTGGTGACATTGCTGTGTGATTCCGGGTTGCGCTATTTATCAGATGGTGAACTATTTGAATCTGGTAAAGAGTAGAAAACGAAGTAGCATGTTAAGGTTAAAAAAATATTTGTCCTGGTGATAGAAAATATCTCCTTCTTCGGCTAATCATATATATACAGTCAACAATTTGTTCAACTATTTTGGAGAACAAACATGCAAGACAATGCAGTCCAACCAGAAAAGAGTAATGGTTATCCTCGTAAAGCCATAACCATGCATTGATTCTTAAAGGCACTAAAATTAATAACAGTATAAACCTAAAAAAAGGAGGAACTATGACAGCTATAGAGAAACATGACAAAGCAATGGAGGCATTCAACAATCACGATGCAGATAAAGTGGTTGAGTTTTATTCAGCAGATGCCATTTTAACCGATCCATCTTACAATGAGCCCCAAATTGGAAGAGATGCTATCCGAAAGGATTATGA
>SKSE01000263.1 GCA_007118135.1 Bacteroidales bacterium
AACCCCGGCACTTTCACCAGCAAAAGACCGGCGATAATAAGGTCCTGTAAAGAGAAAAAGCCTGATGTCCTGCCCTTGAACTCCAGGGGTGCCGAATTGAATATTTAGTGGAACAGTAAGAGAATGTCTGCGGAAGTTACCTCCATCAATCTGGCTCCCATTCAGGTCATATAGTGTCTCGAGCTGAAGACCAAAAACCTGGGAGAGTGGAATCTGAAAATATAAACCTGCAGAAATATTGATTAAGGTTTTTGCCTGGAAAAACTCATCGGGGTATCGATGAAACCCGGTTCCGGTATTAAGCAGGAATCCAGCTGCCGGTCTTCTTCCGCTAAAAGTGCTTTCCTGCAAAACAGATGAAATAAGCGAGGGCGATTGCAGGAGATTACTCTCATGACTTAAAACTTTCAGAAAATCTTCCATAAAAACATGAATGGTTACCATACCATCATAATCCAACAGATGATACTGATCTTCAGGTTTGTGGTATGGAGATTTCTGTCCTGTATAAACATGTACAGCAGGTATTCCTGCACTGCCAAAAGGATATGTATCGGTACGTCTTTGAATATTATCTCCTGTCTGTCGCAGATTAACTTCATGTCTTTGGGCAACTTCTTCCGCCAGTACATCCCCATCCAGAAGGGATGCCATACCCCTAAGGTGGAGCCCCCTGTTGGCTTCATACATTCCAACCATATCAAAGCTGAACATAAGCTTTATATTCTCGATAGGCACCGGGCTGTTGTCAACAAAATGCCTTGAACCGAGCAGTCCACTTTCCTCGGCATCAAAAGCAACTATGAGCAGGCTTCTTCCCAGAAGACCTGGATTTTGTGCAAAATATCTCCCCAGTTCAATTATGGCAGCCACACCCGATGCGTTATCATCAGCGCCCGGAAAAATACGCTTCTCATCATTTCTCATATCGTACCCCAGGTGGTCATAGTGAGCACCAATAAGAATATATTCATCTTTTAGTTCAGGATTGGTTCCTTCAACCACACCTGCAATGTTAACCGCGGATATCCATGCCAGACTTTGCCTGAAGCTGAAGTTTTGCAGGTAGTCATCGCCCAGAGGCTGAATACCTGCATCTTTAAACTGCCCAACAATATAGTCTCTTGCCTTTTCAGCACCGGCAGTTCCAAGACCACGACCCTGCAAAGAATCAGATGTGAGAATTTTTACATGTTCACGAAATCGGGTTTTCAACTGATTGTCACCGGCATAAGAAAAGTTTCCACATAGAAATGCCAGGAAAAGTATAGGGATAATTTTGATTTTGAGCATAATAAAGCTTAATAAGTTAAAGTGATTTCAATAGTATATTTTTCGTTTTCAGATGTAAATTACAATTTAAACTCTATCATAAAACTTTTGTTGCCACCTGGTAAAAATAATGCGAAACTGTTCAATAAGCAAATCTTATCAAAAACAAGGCTTTTATCCTAAATTTGTACTCTTGTTACAAACATTTTAAGTTATGAGAAGAAAAGTTTTTGCCATAGGAGAAACATTGCTGGATATTATTTTTGAAAGACATCAGGTTAAGGCCGCCAAACCGGGTGGCTCAATGCTTAACAGTTCGGTTTCCTTAGGGCGGGCAGGTATCGATGTATCGCTGATATCGGAGTTCGGGAATGACCAAACCGGTAAACTCATTCTGGAATTTCTTAAAAACAATAATGTTCAAACCCATAATACATATCTTTATGATGATGGGAAAACTCCATTGGCCATGGCATTTCTCAATGAAAAAGGCGACGCCAGCTATGATTTTTACAAACCTTACCCTGAAGAACGATTACAGGTTAAGATTCCTGGTTTCACCCCCAATGATATTTTAATTTTTGGTTCATTTTATAGCATTGACCCACAAGTAAGAGCTAAACTGATTGAAATTGTAAGAACGGCTCAAAGAGCAGGCTGTATGATTATTTACGATCCCAATTTCAGGAAACCACATGCCCATGAACTTGAATTACTCAAACCTTTTATTGTTGAAAACATGCAAATAGCTCATATTATCAGAGCCAGCAATGAAGATGTGAAAAATATTTTTGATGAAGATACCATTGAGGGTTTGCAAAATTCTATACAGAGTCAGAGCAAAATCCTTATTATGACCAGCAGCTCAGAAAAAGTTGAGTTGCTTAACAATGACCGGTATGAGGTTTATACCGTACCTGAAATCAAGGTTGTAAGCACTATAGGAGCAGGAGATAATTTTAATGCAGGGTTGACTTACGGACTGATCAAAAATAAGGTTACGACATCTAATCTGAATCAGGTTCCACAGGAAAAATGGGAAGAGATTATTTCGCTTGCGATGAGTTTTTCAGCTGATGTGTGCATGGGAATGGAGAATTATATTTCGGAGGATTTTGCAGAGAGGATGGAACGCTGATGACGCTGATTTAGATGATTTTTATTGATTTTTCGTTCTATTCTAATGCAGAATAACAATGCAAAGAAACCCGTGAAATCATGCAAAAACTTTATATTATAACTACATTTGTAAGGATTTAAGAAGTAAAGAAAAATAAAGTGAAGACAACACACAAACTAATTCATGGTGA
>SKSE01000235.1 GCA_007118135.1 Bacteroidales bacterium
TGTTTTCATACTTGATGTTATTATATAAAGTTTTACAATTATTTTAAATTCACAATTATGAAAAACACAATTGAAAACACATCACAGGACATGTTTAAACCTGCATTAAACTACGCTTTAATAATATCTGTAGTTTTAATTATTGTTGATCTTATTTTTTACCTTGCTGGTAATCCGCAAGCTAATATGAAAGTATATGTGGGATATGCGATTGTAATTGGTGGATTTAGTTATGCAGCTGTTATGTTTCGCAATGAATATAACGGTGGATTCATAACATATGGGAAAAGCCTTGGATTTATTGTTGTTACGGGGTTAATAACAGGTATTATAATTGCAATATGGACTTACGTATACCTGGCACTTATTGCCCCTGAAGTAATGGAAATCATTCGCGAGAAAACCATCGAAAATGCCTATGCATCAGCATATGCAATTAATCCTAATATTTCGGACGCTGAAATTGATGCCATAATTGATCTTCAGTTACGTATTCAAAAGCCAGGTATTTTAGCTGCCATGACCATATTAGGATATCCTATACAGGCTCTTTTATTCGGATTGATCATTTCCATCTTTGTCAAGAAAAAGAATCCGGAATTTGCATAAAAATTTTCAGGAAGTTTGACCATCAAGCCTACTTTTCAATAAATTCAACCGCATGCTTGATTACATATGAAATATGCAGCCTGGGGTGGCTATCGATTCCCACACCAACGTATTTAAAATCGGGGTCAAGGATATTTATCCTGTGACCCCGGTTTTTTACACCATCATCTATCATGAGACTAAGAACCGCATCATGAGCATTTTCTGCGCCCCAGTGCAGGTTTTCGGCTATACTTACATCCCAGCGGCCATGACGAAGCAGCCGGGCACTCATACCTCCCCTGCCTTCATGACCTGCATTTCCCGTTCTTCTCATGTACCTGGCATGATCAGCTGCCGCCCGACTCATTCCTTCAGATGGGTAAAACAATGGTATGGAACTGGTTTCCATTAATTCATCATAAAGCTCCCTAACGGCATCAGCTCCTTCCCTGGTGCGTAAGGCTATTTTGCCGGGAATTCTTAACAGATTTCCATCAAAATAACGCAAAAGAGGGTAAACATAAAGCTTTGCGTATTTTGCAGGATCATGCCGTATGAGATTCATTGCGAGCACCACGTTTTTTTCATTATCGGAAAGATATCCGGCAGTGGCAGCAGTGTTCAATAATTCAGCCGGCCAACCATCATCAGCAAGGTATGATACATATTGCGAATTCGAATAACCATCAAAATTCTGAACATGTGGTCTTTGATTTTCCTGTGCCTTCAGATGTAAAGAAATTATTGAAAGTAGTATCAATGTATATACAGAAATGCAGTGTTGTCGGAATATATTTATCATAGTTTAAATAATGGGGTTTCAGATTGTAAACAATTATTGATAAAACTATTTCAGTAGAAAAAAATTGTACATAGTTTTGTCAATCCCCTTTTAAGATTTAGTTTTGCTTTTTGAAAAAATTCTCAAACCATATCAATAGAAAAAGCATAATCTAATGGAAATCAAAGGAAAATTTCTTGAATTACTTGAAGCAAAAACCGGAGAATCGCAACGTGGAAGCTGGAAGAAGCAGGATTTCATAATAGAAACCGATGATCAATTCCCCAAAAAAGTATGTATCAGCAACTGGAATGATAAGGTTGACCTGGCTACTCTTTCACCGGGAACACCCCTAACTGCACACGTTAATGTAGAAAGCCGTGAATACAATGGCAACTGGTATACCGATGTTAAAATCTGGAAACTGGAAACAGAAACATCTGCTACACCTCCTCCACCTGCTGAAATGCCCGGATTAGACGAACCCGAAAGTGCTACTCCCATGAATCTTGAACCGGGAGAGCCTGATGATGATCTTCCCTTTTAATCAGAACATTATTAAAATGAATAATGGCAGGAGGCTTATACTTGAATTTATTTAAGTCTTCTGCTTTTTTAGTTCATCTATATCATAAATACTCCATCAATTATCCTACATTTGCCAATAAACATCATACCTGAAAACGACTTTCCAAATAAATGTAATCAATAGAAAATCAGTTAGATATCAAATACTATTAGAAGATGAATAATTCAGAAATGAAAAAATTCCTGAAAAAGGTTGAGCTATTCCGCGATCTGGAAGACAAAGAGCTTAATGTCGTAATGAAGGAAGTGCAGGAAAAGACTTATAATCCCCGTGCTTATTTGTTTCAGGAAAACAGTCCGCGCAATAAGTTCCTGTTTATCATTTTTGAGGGAGAAGTTGAGTTGTTCAAGAAGACTCCCTTTGGTGAAGAAAAACGATTGAGCTATTTCGGAACCTACGACTTTTTGGGCGAAGGCACCATTATGGCCGATACACCCCACTCTACCAATGCAAGGGCATTGAAAAAAACCAAGGTTTTGTGTATTTCCAAAGAGGGTTTTACCCATCTTTTTGATACCGAAACCTCCATTGCTCTGAAGATCTTTAAGCAAATATCAAAAGTGATCTCGCGGCGTATGCGTCAAAGCAACTCCAAAGTAGTAAA
>SKSE01000214.1 GCA_007118135.1 Bacteroidales bacterium
ACTTTTGCCATCTAGTTTTTCAATTTGGTCATATATTTTAACAGCACCTGAAGCATCTTTTTTTCGTAAAAGACATCCTGCGAGGCCATGCATAGCATCAATATTTGATTTTTCGTTTTCAAGAACAGCAGAAAAAATATCTTCGGCTGAATCAAACTGCTTTTTCGCGAACTTCTTCCATGCCTGTTCCAGCATTATGTTGGTTTCAATATTTGTTGGTTTCTTCATAAAAAGGTAAAAACATTTTGTGGTTTTAATGTGTGGCTAAATTAAAAAAACAGTTTATTAAAAAAAATTTTTTATACAGAAAAGCCTTGCTTTTCTTACTTTTACATATCAATCTTTATAATATGTGCGGTATATCGGGCTTTATTTTCAAGGATAAACAAAAATGGCTGGAAGACGCAACCTTATCATCCGAAAGCCTGGCACACAGAGGTCCTGATGCCAGGGGCACATATACAGATGATCATATCCTGTTGTCTCACATGCGGCTTAGTATTATTGACCTTAGCGATAATGCCAACCAGCCCATGCACTCTCAATGCGGCAGATATGTAATGGTTTATAACGGGGAGGTTTACAACTTCAGAGAAATACTTGAAGAGCTGAAACAATATCGGCCTGAATTTCAACCTAAAACTCATTCCGACAGCGAAATTATCCTGGAGGCTTTTGCTACATGGAGCATAAATCTTCCGCATAAACTCAACGGTATGTTTGCCATCGCAATCTGGGATAAACAACAACAAACACTTTACATTTTTCGCGATCGTGTGGGTATAAAGCCTGTTTATTATTATCATAAAAATGGAGAGACTGCCTTTGCAAGTGAATTAAAAGGCCTTGTTGCACACCCTGAAATAAAAAAAAATCTTACCATTGATTATACCGCCGTAAATCAGTTTCTCAACCTGGGTTATATTCCGGCTCCATTCAGTATATACAAGGAAATCCGAAAATTCCCGGCCGGGCATTATGCCATCATAAAAGAGGGTAACTTTAAACTTTTCCCTTACTGGCGCCCGGAAGAAAAAATCAGGCCTGAACTAAGGATAACTGACCCTGATCAGGCTCTGAAAGAATTAAAGGAACTGGTTACATCATCAGTAAAGTACCGGCTTATCTCAGATGTTCCTTACGGAACCTTTTTGAGTGGCGGTATTGATTCAAGTTTGGTTACTGCTGTTGCACAGAGTCTGCATACTGATGCCATCAATACTTTTTCCATTGGTTTCTGGCAAAAGGACTTTGATGAATCGGGCTATTCCAGGAGTATTGCAGAGTACCTGGGTACAAATCATCATCAACATATAGTTACTGAAGAGGATGCCTTAAACTGGATGCCGCTCCTTAATGATATTTATGACGAGCCCTACGCCGACTCTTCGGCAATACCTACTCTCCTGGTTTCTTCAATGGCTAAAAAGCATGTAACTATGACTCTTTCAGGTGATGGAGGCGATGAATTATTTATGGGTTATGGCGCTTACAAATGGGCAGAAAGACTTAATAATCCTGCCGTTTCACTCCTCAGGAAACCTGCATCTATGTTTCTGAAATACGGTCCAAAGAAATACAGGCGTACATCTTCGCTATTTGAAACAACACCCCATGATCACCTTAGAAGCCACATCTTTTCGCAGGAGCAGTATCTTTTCAACCGGAAAGAAATTGCGAAAATTCTGAAAAACCCATTCCTTGTGAACTTTGAGCTGGATGAAAATTTCAGTAAAGACTTGCCCCATCTGAAACCTGCCGAACAGCAGGCTTTATTTGACTTTAAGTATTATTTACCCGATGATTTACTGGTTAAGGTTGACCGTGCCAGTATGCATTTTGCTCTTGAAACCAGGGTGCCATTGCTTGATTACAGAATTGCGGAATGGGCTCTGAACCTGCACCCTTCGCTTAAATCAAACCAGGGTGAAACCAAGTGGATATTGAAAAAACTGCTTTATCAATACATTCCTCCAAAATTCTTTGATCGCCCCAAGCGAGGCTTTGCCATCCCTCTGCAAAAATGGTTGCAAAAAGAACTAAAAGATTATGCCCTGGACTATCTTAACCCCGAGGCCATAAAAAGAACTGCTATTCTGGAAACTTCAGAAACCGAAAAACTGCTCAGGAGGTTCTATAAAGATAAACAGTACTATCTCTATAACCGTGTGTGGCAAATACTTGTTTTGCAAAAATGGCTGATGGATTCGAATTATTAATACTTTCCTAACTTTCTTTTAATTTTAGCTTAACAGGAAAACAAAACCCATTAACTAACTTTGTTTTCATAAAGAATCAGACTCTCATATTGTTGAGTTTTTTCTTCATGTTGTGTTTTGTGTTTAATGAAGCCGGAGAATAACACTCCGGCTTTTTTTGAATGACACGTTTTTGTATTATTAAAATTCCAATTATGACACATCAGCCAGGCTATGGAAATATTATTTTCAGCACAGAAGAAGCCAATGAAACTAAAAATACAGCTAAGAATAAATTCTGGTTGGTAGGCGCCCAAATGGGTTATGGGCATTTACGGGCAGCTTATCCTTTAAAGCACTTTTCG
>SKSE01000252.1 GCA_007118135.1 Bacteroidales bacterium
AATAACAATGCAAAGAAACCCGTGAAATCATGCAAAAACTTTATATTATAACTACATTTGTAAGGATTTAAGAAGTAAAGAAAAATAAAGTGAAGACAACACACAAACTAATTCATGGTGACAGTCGACAGATGAATCTTGTTCCAGATAATTCAGTTCATTTGGTAATCACCTCTCCACCCTATTGGCAACTGAAAGATTATGGAACAGAAAATCAAATTGGATTTCATGAAGACTATGAAACCTACATTAACAACCTGAATCTTGTTTGGAAGGAATGTTACAGAGCACTGGACAATGGCTGCAGACTTTGTGTAAATATAGGAGACCAATTTGCAAGAGCTGTTTACTATGGTCGTTATAAAGTTATCCCTATTCGGACTGAAATAATTAAATTCTGTGAGAGCATCGGATTTGATTATATGGGTGCTATTATTTGGCAAAAACAAACAACAACAAATACTACAGGTGGTGCATCATTAATGGGAAGTTTCCCAACACCAAGAAATGGCATTTTGTCAATTGACTATGAGTTCATATTGATTTTCAAAAAATTAGGAAATCCAACAACTAAAATTAGTAAAGAAATAAAAGAGCAATCCAAAATGACCACAGAAGAATGGAAAGAGTATTTTTCAGGTCATTGGAATTTCGGTGGAGCCAAACAAAATGGACATATTGCCATGTTCCCAGAAGAGTTGCCCAAAAGACTGATTAAAATGTTTGCATTCAAGGGTGAAACAGTCTTAGACCCATTTATGGGAAGTGGGACAACTTCTTTAGCAGCTAGAAATCTTGAAAGAAGTTCTATTGGATATGAAATAAACCAGGAATTCATCGAAATAGCCAAACGCAAATTAAAGATCAATCAAGCAGATATTGCAGGAACAACTTACGAATTCCATAAAGATGAAATAAATATTGACCCTGAAGAGGAATTTAAGAACCTGCCTTATCGTTTCGTAGATTTTCAGAAATTTGATAAAAAAGTTGACCCGAAAAAATTACAATTTGGGTCAAAAATAGACCAGAACAGCGGACAGAGAGAAGAATATTATACGGTAAAAGAAATCCTGAGCCCGGAGTTACTAAAGCTAAGTAACAACCTTATTGTCAGGCTAATTGGAGTTAAAGGAAACAAAAGTAAAAATGGCTTGGCCAAACAATTTCTTTATGATAAAACAAAAGGGCAAAAGGTTTTTATAAAGTTTGACAACCAAAAATATGATCAACAAAATATTTTAATGTGCTATTTATACCTGAAAAATAAAACCTTATTAAATGCTCATCTTATTAAAGAAGGATTGGCAGAACCAGACCTATCTATCGACTTTAAATATAAATCAAGATTTTCAACTTTAATGCAAGCTAATGAACGAAATTCAAATTAGAATTTGGGAGTATTTCATTGATAATTTGCAGGAAATGGCTAATGCAGAACACATTCATATAATTGCTCAGGTTTAGAAATTCCAGAACAAGTTACAAACAATGATAACATAAGGAAATGGATTAACGATTTGGTAATTTATCATAATCGACCAATTGGAACTTGTCGAGATGGAGTATTTATTATTTTGAATCAAAATTATTTATAATCGGCAATTCGCTTCTTAACAGGAATAATCGGACAAAATCTATTCGTAGAGATGAATTTTATCAACCTTAACATTTTTGCTTTATGCCCAAAGAATGGATTTTAAATAGCGCGATGAATCGCTTTCAGCTTAATTTTAAAAGAAATGTCGGACCCACATCGGAAAGCATAAGAAAGTGTGAGCCGAAAACATTGGAAGAGTGGAAAGATTATTATTTTTCAAATGTGCGCCCAAAAGATCACATAGTTGAACTTGGAAAGAAACTTTACATTAAAATAACGGAAGTAATATCAGCAGAAGTTGAAGAGATTACCGAGCAAGACTGCATTGACTATATGCTTCAACTTGTAATTGACAGAACTTACGATGGCTATTGGACAGAAATAAAAACTATATACGGTCAACTTGAGAAGGCTCTTAACTATAAAATCGAACCCGCTCCAGATAATTGGGACAGACTTTACAATGTTGACTTTTTCATAAAGATAAAGGATAAATACATCGGGCTTCAAATTAAACCTGTAAACGAAGGCATCCAGCTATCGCAAATTTTTAAAGAAAAAGGATTGCAGCAATTGACTCATGAAAAGTTTGAAAGTAAGTTTGGTGGCAAAGTGTTTTATATTTTTTCATCCAAGGCCAATGGAAAGAAAGTGATAATGAATCCAGCTGTTATTGATGGTATAAAGGTTGAAATTCAACGACTTGAGAAATAATACATAGGCACAAATAGCATGTATATTGTGTAAATGTTGAATTGTTTGACAATCAAAAAAAGATTAGTGTTAAATGTAAAGGAAAGTGTTTCTAATCATCTATAATACATGTACAACCCCATTTCATGATTTCAATCTCTCCTGGCTGCCATAAAAAACAAGGGAAATTCTTTCAGATTTCCATTCTCAAGCTTTTTGGTTAATTTGAAAAATTTTCGGTAATCCGTTTCGCTGAAACCATTTTTCTCAAGCAATTTTTTCAATTTGTCTTTTTCAAATCCGTGATGCCCCCTGAAATCATGGGCATGGTCATGAAAACTTCCGTCCTCTTTTTCCAGATCACCTATAAAAAGTAAACCCCCGGGTTTTAGGGTGCTGCTAAAAACATTGAGAATATGATTTAAATCTTCTATATGATGAAGAGTCATAAGGGTATAAATTACATCTAAATCCTTAATCTCAGGTGGTTCTTTCATTAAATCCTTAAACAAAGGCTCCATATTCTGAATATTCCTTTGCCGGATATTATTCTTTAAAACGTCGATCATTCCAGGTGAGCTGTCAATGAGATAAATATGCCTGAAGTGTTTGTGAAGAAACAGGCTTACCTGTCCTGTTCCGCTGCCAAATTCCAAAGCAATCAAGCCTTGATTTTCAGGGAGCGAATCCATAATTCGTTCTGCGAATTTTCTTGCTCTTTCTATTTTTATGGGATCATTATCCCATGCCTGTGCTTTGCTGTCAAAATCCATTGCTAAACATTTTTTATATCATCACAATTATCAAAATCATGTTTGTATTTGAAAAAAACAAACAGGACCAAGGTTGATTTGCAGATTTTTTAAGAAGCTGACCTATAATATGTTAAATATTCACTTATAAATCTTTAACACTATAAAAGGAACACAAAAGGTCACTTTTTGTTAACTTTATGTATAACTCATTACAAATCAACACTATGTTAAAATTTACAATTATAATATTAATACTATTTTCCTATTCTCTCACATTTATTCAGGCCCAAAACACCGTTAGCGGGGTGGTAAAAGACACTGAAAATGAATCTCCACTTGAATTTACCCAGATAGCATTAATGAATGTATCGGATAGTACACTGATTACAGGTTCTACTACCGATATGGAAGGAAAATTCAGGATAGAAACTCCGTCAGAAGGTGATTTCCTGCTAAGAGTAAGCTTTATTGGTTTCCAGGAGCTTTGGATGCCGGTTGCTATAGAGGCAGGCAGCAATGATCTGGGAGAGATCTATCTTAGTACCGGTGCACAACAGTTGAGCGAAGTGCAGGTAACAGCTGCTGCTGCCTTGTTTCGCTCAGAGGCCGACCGTCGCGTTTTCAATGTGGAAAACATGACTGTTGCTGAAGGAGGAACAGCCATACAATTACTTGAAACTTTACCCTCGGTGCAGGTTGATGAGGAAGGGAATATTTCCCTTAGAGGTAGTGGTAATGTTTTAATTTATATCAATGGGCGTCCCACAAACCTTACAAGCGATGATACGGAATCCATACTTGAGCAATATCCGTCCAATGCCATCAAGGAGGTGGAGCTTATCACCAACCCATCTGCAAGGTACGAAGCGGAAGGCGTGGGTGGTATTATTAATATAATTCTCAGAGAGCAACGTTTACAGGGTTTCAATGGACAGGTAAATGTTTCTTCAGGCACCGGTAACAAATATACCGGTGGTGTAAACCTGAACCTGCGTCAAGGTAACTGGAATTTCTTTACCAATTATTCCTATCAATATCGCGAAATGTGGGAAATTACCAACAGTTACCGCGAAAATTTCAATCCTGGACTCTCGCCTGTACTTGACCAGGATTATTATAATGAAAACTGGCACAGAGGACAACTTTTGAGATTCGGAACCGAATATCATATTAACCCCAACAGCTCTCTGCGTGCATACTCCAATATAAATGCCCGCAGCCGCGACCGCGAAAGAATTTACAACATACGTAGCATGACGTCAGCCATGAACCTTGACAGCATGTATGTACGTCTTCTGGAAGAAGACCAGAGCCAAACCAACTATGAAATTGGTGCCGATTACGGATGGCAGGATGATAATGGCCGTCGTTTCAGAGCATCTGCCAGTTACGCATGGAACAATCAGGACAGAATCGAATACTTTGATCAGTCGTTTTTCAACAACAACATGCAGGAAATTGCAGACCGGCATGTTGATCAGTTTTATGAAAGACCTCTTTCAGGGAGTTTGCTGATTTTACAAGCAGATTTTGAAGAAAGTCTGGGTGAAGAAATGAGATTGGAAACCGGTGTACGAAGCGAGATGCGCTTCGATGACCGGGCCCAGAATTTCGGACAACTCGATTATCAAACAGGCTCCTACAACGACATTGTTTTGAACGGGATACCCATTAGTAATGCTTTTACTTATGAACGGAATATTCATGCAGCCTACGTTTCATTTACCGATAATCGTGGTGCCTTAAGTTACCAGTTGGGGCTCAGAGGTGAATATACCCAAACTGAAGCATGGCAGGATTATGGTTTAAGGAGTGGATTTCTGGATAATGAAAATTTCAACCCGGTGAGAGATACCCTGACATCTGATAATTATTTCCGTCTTTTCCCCAGTGCTTTTCTTAATTATCGCATCAGCGAAAATCAGGACATTCAGGCAAGCTACAGCCGCCGTATCAGAAGACCATGGACCGGCAGCTTGATGCCTTTCCTGAATGCACAGGACTTTTTTAACCTAAGGCTGGGAAATCCCTATTTGCAACCCGCCAGCACCAATAATTTCGAGATCAATTACATAAGAGCGTGGGAAAACTATATGGTAACGGGAGGAGTATTCCATCGCCATACCACCGATGCCCATTCTCGTCTTTTTGTATTGTTTAATCAGGGCTCTATGGTTACCTGGAATAATGCAAATACGACCAATGCCACCGGTGTCGAGCTGATAAACTATTTTACATGGAATGATAATTTCGATGCTACACTGACCGGAAACTTTTACTATTCGGAGGTTTCCAGCGAAGTGGAGGGACGTTCCTTCAGTAATGAGAACTATAGCTGGACGCTGAGCCTGCTGGGTAACATGAATTTCCCCGGTTTATTCAGTACCCAGCTTTCGGCTAATTACTGGGGTCCGAGGGTAATTCCGCAAGGGGAAATACGTTCGGTTTTCAGCATGAACATTGGTTTGCGACGTAATGTTTTCAATAACCAGGGAACCATTAGTTTGAATGTGAGCGATGTATTTAATACCCGACGGTTCTCACTTCAGACCAATGGAGATGAATTCTTTCAGGAGAGGGAGTTTTATCGTGAATCACAGGTGCTTACCCTTTCATTCACATGGCGATTCCGCGATTATCGTGATCGCAACGGCAACCGAAGTGGTGGAAACGGATTCGAAGGAGATATGAATGGTTTGTTCTAAAGCTTAAGCAGCTCAAGGTCGCCAACAAATTCAAGGCCTGAGTGCATGCCGGTGCCGCTGAAAACATGATTACCTCCTTTATCAGTAATAGTAACATGAAGCTCAGCATCGATACTTTCGTGAATAACCCTGTCCATGTTTCCAAGTACAGGAGCCTTTAATCCGCCTTTCCCGGTTTTGTTATCATGATGCTCCGCCTTCACACCATGAATATGAATGATATATTTATTGCCTTTAATGGTAATATTTACTTCACGTTCAGTATGGGAAAGATCAGTAATTTCAGCACCTGTATAAGTTGCGAAATTGATCAGTTCATTGTCATGCAGAAAAAACCCGAGAAAACCCGTAAAAGTACTGCCAATCCAGGGTATACGTGCTACGGAAAGCATAAATGATGTGCCGTTTTGTTCAAAATGATTGGATTGCATCCATATCCAGGCTTTAGGCATGGATGATCCCCAGTCTTTTTCAATATAACCGCGACCACCGGTAAAATCAATTTGCCGGCCGTTGTGCTTTATGTAGCCTCTTAAACCATGATCAAGGCTAACTACACCATGGTAGCATTCCATAAAGGGTACATAACGATACCATCCCATAATTCCGGGGCGGGAAATACTCACCGGGAATTCGGTAATGTCTTCTAAGAATACTTCTGCATTAAAGCTGGCATTGCCTTCTTTAAGTTCCAGATAAAATTTTTCAGTTGAGAAATAATTATTCCCCACCCAAATCTCAAATTTATCATCGGAGAAAGCAAACTGATCTGCCGGAAATCTGAAGTAAAAGGTTTCTCCACTTTGTCCGTTAATGGCCTGTACGAAGGCATGAGAATCCTGGTCGTTCAGAGAGATTCCCGGAATAAACGACCAGCTATCCTGGCCATCGGAGCTTACATTTTTAAAATACCAGCCCTCAAAATACTTTCTGTCTTCGCGATTCCCCTGAAACCATTGGGGCCTAAAAACTTTCCTGAGATCGTATATGCCTGAAGGTCTTTGAAATGGCTTCAGCAGGAATGGTCTTCGGATACTGGATGGATTTTGCATAGTTTTAAGGTTTTGATTCAGAAATTAGCCAAACATCTCCCGTACGGTTAGCAACCCTTCAATGAGTTTATCTATTTCCTGTTTTGAATTGTAAACTCCAAAGGAAACTCTCACGGTACCGGGTACTCCAAAATAATCCATTACAGGCTGTGCGCAATGGTGTCCTGTACGCACAGCAATACCCAGTTTGTCAAGGATAGTCCCCGTATCGTATGGATGAATATCTGTAAAAACAAATGAAATTACAGATGTTTTTTGGGGAGCTGTCCCGATAAATCTAACATTATCTAGCTCTGAAAGCCTTTGGGTTGCATAAACAAGAAGTTCATTTTCATGAATAGCAATTTCATCATAACGAAGATATGAAAGAAACCTAATGGCCGCTTCCATGCCCAGAACATCACCCACATTGGGTGTGCCTGCTTCAAACTTAAAGGGCAATTCATTGTAGGTGGTTTTTTCGAATGTAACTTCCTTAATCATTTCACCCCCACCCAGAAATGGTGGCAATTGGTTAAGCCAGTCTTCCTTACCATACAGAACACCAACCCCCATGGGGCCATAAATTTTATGGCCGGAGAAACAATAGAAATCGCAATTCAGTTTCTGGACATCAACTTTCATATGCGAGAGTGCCTGTGCTCCGTCAATCAAAACCGGAATATCCTTTTCATGCGCCAGATCAATAATCTCTTTCACAGGATTTATTGTGCCCAAAGCATTACTCACGTGAGTAACAGCTACCATACGGGTTTTGGAGTTCAACATTTTTTTGTAAGCATCCATATCCAAAACTCCCTTATCATCCATGGGGATGATTTTAAGAACTGCCCCATGATTTTCACAGGCCATTTGCCAGGGAACGATGTTGGAATGGTGTTCCATAGCTGTAATAATTATCTCATCTCCAGCTTTCAAAAATTTCTTTGAATAGGAATGAGCAACCAGGTTAATAGCTTCCGTGGTACCTCTTGTGAAGATTATCTCGTGGCTGAAGGCAGCATTTAAAAACATCTGAACCGTTTTCCTTGCTTCCTCGTAAGCTTCGGTAGCCTGTTGGCTCAGGTAATGGGCAGCACGGTGAATGTTGCTGTTCTCCCGACTGTAATATTGCAATATCCGCTCAATTACAGCTTTGGGTTTTTGTGTTGTAGCGGCGTTGTCGAGATAAATGAGTGGTCGCTTGTTAACTTCCTGCTGCAGTGCAGGAAACTCGCGACGCAACTGTTCTATATTAAAGGGCATTTATGCTTTTTTTGAATATATTATTAAATTCATTTTCAGCAATCTGAAGGAGTAAATCGTTATGAAAACCCAGGGAGCATAATTACCGGGAATTTTTTACAACTTACTCACGTCAATATTGAAAACTGTGGGTTCTTTGGTGTTGCAGTGAAGCACACACTGATCACAAATTGAGAGTTCACCTTTAAGGCGTTTTTCCACCAGGTGATCAATTCTCTCCTTCAGGGGCTCAATGGAGATCCGGCGCACTACTTCGGCTGCAAAGGCGTACAAAAGTAACTGTCGGGCAGCGCGTTCATTTAGTCCACGCGAACGCAGATAGAACATTGCTTCAGGATCCAGTTGACCTACTGTGGCACCGTGGCTGCATTTAACATCATCGGCATAGATTTCCAGCTGGGGTTGTGCATTTGCTTTGGCATCATCTGTAAGCAGAATGTTCTTGTTATTCTGATACGCAAGAGTTTTTTGTGCATCGCGCCTTACCATGATTTTTCCACTGAAAACCGCGGTAGCTTCATCATCCAGGATCCCTTTGTACAACTGTTCACTGGTACAATGGGGTGCAGCATGGTCAACCATAAGCTGGTTATCAACATGTTGATTACTGTCGACAAGGTAAAGACCGTTGTGGGTGGCACTGCACTCAGGTTCTTCAAGCACAGAACCCACAATATTCTTGGTAAATCCACCATTAAGTGTTAATGCACTCGATGTAAGTTTGCTGTATTGCTTCTGACTAAAAAAGCTGCTGTTGATAACGCCCGAATTATGTCCTTTATTCTGGATCTTATAAAAATCAAGCACAGCATTTTTAGCGAGGAATGCTTCCGAAACACTATTGGTAAAACTGATGTTGTGTGTAAGGGAATGATCGCAATGTACAAGAGTCAATTCACTGCCTGCTTCCTGAATCACCAGATGCCTGGGTTGAAACATAACAGGTTTTTCGGAATTGATAATGTTAATCAACTGAATAGGCTTATCAACCTTTACATCTTCGGGCACGTAAATAAAAAGGCCATCCTGGAATAATGCAGTGTTTAATGCCGTTAATCCGGGTTGTTCCATGGGCGCAATCTTACCCAAATACCTGCTTACCAGCTCAGGATAAACTTCCATAGCTTTTGAAAGGCTTCCGATAATGGTACCATTTTTAAGGGTTGTTAGGGGTGCATTTTGATATACAAACCAACCATTGAGCAATGTTACACTGAATGTATCAAGATCATAAACATCGCAGGTAAAAATCTTACTAATATCAAACGGACGACTTTGGTTGCTAAAGTCAAAGTCATACACTGACCGCAGCAGGGGATCCAGATCGGTATATCTCCAGTTTTCGGTGGTAATATCCGGAAAGCCATTGGTTTTGATAGTTTCAATGGCCTGATGCCTCAAACCGGTAACCGTTTCAGGTTCATTTCCCCTGATCAGATCAAAATTGTCCTTAAAAAGGTCAATCATTCGCTGCTCAGTGCTAATATTTTCAATAATATTCTGCATATTCTACAAGTTACAATTTAAATGGCTTCCTGCACTCCCGCTTCTTTCCTTATCCATTCATAACCTTTATCTTCCAGTTCAATGGCCAGTTCTTTACCCCCGCTCTTCACAATTCTTCCGTCATACAACACATGTACATAATCAGGAATTATATACTCCAGCAATCTCTGGTAGTGAGTAATTACGATTGTTGAGTTTTCGGGGCTTCTGAGTTTGTTAACACCGTTGGCCACAACTTTCAGGGCATCAATATCGAGCCCGGAGTCTGTTTCATCAAGAATAGCCAGTTTGGGCTCAAGCATTGCCATCTGGAAAATTTCATTCTTTTTCTTTTCTCCACCTGAGAATCCTTCGTTTACCGAGCGGTTGGTAAGCTTGGAATGAA
>SKSE01000093.1 GCA_007118135.1 Bacteroidales bacterium
ACCTGAAATGCACACCGCAACGATGTTTGGCGGAAATATGCCTGTTCAAATGGAAGGGTTAACCGATTTTGTTGGGGGAGTAGATGACGGAATTTACGGTGCAGTGGGGTATGATTTCAAGAGTACTCATGACCTTTTGGAAGCTAAGAAATCATGGTTCTTCTTCGACAATGAATACGTCTGTCTTGGCTCTGGCATAAATTCCAATCCCGATCTCCCTGCTTATACTACGATTAATCAGGCTCACCTCAGAGGTGATGTTACTGTAGGTAAAATAGGCCAGAAAAAAATGATTCCCCGAGGCAATAAAGACCTTGAAAAGGTAAAGTGGGTTCACCACAACAGGGTTGGATACATATTTCCTGAACCGGCAACGATCAATTTATCCAACAGGGCTCAAAAGGGTAGATGGTCTGACATATCTGCTGCACTGAGCGCCTCAGACAAACTGGTAACTCATGATGTTTTCCTTCTTGGGGTTAACCATGGGAACCGTCCTGTGGATGCTTCCTATCAGTATATAGTGGTGCCGGATGTATCTCCAGAAGAGATGGCTTCTGCAAGTGCCAACAACAGCAATATCAGGATCATCTCAAATACACCCGATCTGCAGGGCGTAATGCATGACGGGCTGGAAATATGTCAATTGGTTTTCTACAAGGCAGGGGAAGTTGAAATCTCTGATGGATATACAGTTAAAATGGATAGCCAGGGCATGGCAATGCTAAAAATGAATGGAGACAGGATTGAAGAACTAAGTGTGTCAGATCCCTCCAGAAAACTGACAAGAGCTACATTAACTGTACCGGGCATCTACCATACGCAGGGAGAAAATTTCAGAACAATTCCCGATAGCAGTAATAACAGCACATTGATTATTATTGACCTGCCAACTGATGTTTATACCGGTAGCTCCGTAACCATAAAACTTTAGTATTTGTTTACTCTTTAATATATTTGTCAATAAATTATTATATCCATGCACAAACTATCCAGACGTAACTTTTGCAAACAATCTTCCATCGCATTGGGTGGAGGACTTTTTATGAGCTCATTGCCTTTGATGGCTTTCAATACATTAGATGGTTCTGAAATGAAACCTGCTAATTTTGATTTGCTACCCCTTATCAGTGGGCGTTACCCTCATCTCACAATGTTTAACAACGGCAATGAATGTGGTATTGGCGCTGTTGTTCCCTGGGCAGATCGGTTATGGGCTATTACCTATAGTCCCCATGACCCCCATGGAAACGACCACGACGGATTATATGAGATTACACCTGATCTGCAAATCATAAAGCGGGAAGAATCTGTGGGAGGAACACCTGCTGCACGAATGATTCACAGAGAGTCGGAGCAGTTGTTTATCGGCCCCTACGCCATCGATAAAAATAGAAACGTTCGTGTAATCCCCTATTCGGTGATGCCAGGTCGGCATACTGCCATAGCAAGGCATTTAACCGATCCCGAAAGCAAAATATATTATTTTACAATGGAAGAAGGGATGTACGAAGTAGATGTTAAAACACTAGAGGTCAATACGCTATATTTTGACTCGAATATTACTCCCGGTGGTAATTACGGCGGTCCGAGATTACCCGGATACCACGGTAAAGGAGGCTATTCAAGCCAGGGGTTGGTTATTTACGCCAATAACGGGCGAATAGGCACCGGTGGGGTTAACGGCGACGGGCTCATCGATTTCAGACTGAAAGGTGGTTCTCTGTCGTCGTGGAACGGGGAGTGGGGCGGAAAACTATCGCCCGTGGGATGGCAGGTAATTAACGAAAACCAGTTTACCGAGGTAACCGGCCCCGGCGGGATTCACGGTAATACAAATACGGATGATCCACTATGGAGTTTGGGGTGGGATCACCGTTCAGTACTGCTAAAACTTCTGGATCATGGCGAATGGCAAACATTCAGGCTTCCCAAAGCTGACTACAGTTACGAGGGACTTCATGGATGGCATGTAGAGTGGCCACGAATCCGGCAGGTGGGTCCGAACGGGGAGTATCTGGCAAATCACCATGGTATGTGGTTTGAATTCCCGGGCAATTTCTCAAAAGCCAAGCATCCATCCCCAAGGCCAATTGCCAGTCACCTGAAAATTACCGGAGATTTCGCCCGCTGGAAAGACCAGATTGTTTTTGCCTGTGATGATAATGCTCTAAGTCGTTTTGGGCCGCGAAAGGCATTAACAGCCCAGTCTCAGTCGAACCTGTGGTTTAAAAGCTGGGAGCAACTGAATGATAATGGAAATATTTACGGTTGGGGTGGCCCCTGGGTACACGATGAGGTACGTAAAGATGAGACTTCGGAGCCATTTGCCTTTGCTGGTTACACAAATAGACAACTTCATCTGAGTCACATGAATGTCTATCCGATCACCTTCAGCCTTGAAATTGATCGGAATGGAACAGGAAGCTGGGAGCAACTCACCAAAATTACGGTTCCGGCACACGGGTATATTCACCACGAATTTGCAGACAGCATCAGTGCTGAATGGATACGTCTGACACCGGACAGGGCAGGAAAGTTTATAACTGCTTATTTTCACTTTGGCAAGGGAGGTGGAGTCCGTGAAGAGCCATTAAAGTTCGTATCGCTGGCACCTGCCGATCCAAAAACACCCCGTAGCGTCGGCCTGCTTTATCCGGCGGGAGAATATTCGGGTATATTGCAGTTTGCTGCCTGGAATGTGGATGATAATGGGCGCGCTTCAGAAGCGGGCTATTATGAAATGAATAAAGACCTGAATCTCATAAAGGTCAACAATCCTGAATTGTTCAATAAAATCAAAAAAGAGGCAGAAATTGAAACGGATGAGTTTCGGGTAGATGAGGCCTCGGTAATAATGACTGACAGATGGCAGAATCGTTTCAGGCTTCCCAAAGGTGATCCTTCGTTTGATGAACCCACCGACTTTGGAATTCCCCGGCTACGCAGAGAAGTGGTTACAGAGCGTGACCTTTTCAATGTTCACGGAACCATATATGTGCTTCCACGCGAAAATTCAGGGGATGTGGCCAACATTAAGCCAATAGCCACGCATAATAAGCGATTTACTGATTTCTGCCCATGGAGAGGTCTTGTAGCCATTGCAGGCTGCAGGCAGGATATAGCCGAAGATGAACACTTCAGAATGAGTGACGACGGCAAAGTCGGGCTATGGCTAGGCGATTTTGACGATCTCTGGAAGCTTGGCAAACCCAAAGGAATTGGGGGGCCTTGGAGAAATTCAGATGTGCATGCATATATCGCTTCTGACCCCTACCTGATGACAGGATATGATGAGAAAAAACTCCAACTTTCTCATAAAAGTAGCCAATTGGTCCGGTTCACTATTGAGGTAAATGTAATTTTGAACCTCATAGCCGTGAGTGACGAATTCGGGATATGGAACAGTTACAGGACTATCGAGGTACAGCCCGGCCAGGTGAAAGAATTCCGGTTTCCTGATGGGTTCAGTGCACACTGGGTCAGGTTAGTAGCAGATAAAGACTGTAACGCAACAGCCACATTTATTTACACTTAAAGTATACCACATAATAAAAGAAACATTTTTTCTTATTGCGGTACACCTAAGGATGGGTTGCTATTTGCCTATATGGAATATATTGGGGATGATTTCGATGCCGACATGAAAAAAATGGCAGCCGACCCCAAAACCCAGGAATGGTGGGCCATTATGGAACCCATGCAGCAACCGGTCGAAAACAGAAAAGAAGGCGAATGGTGGGCCAATATGGAAGAGGTTTTTCATTTGGATTAGAGCACCCTGGGAAAATACAATACCCATTCGAACAAGTAAGGCTTGACTGTCAAAACTCAATCGTAACCATCACGTATTTTTCATGCCAGGCAATACCGTAAGCTACTTTAAATGGGTCTGACTGATCATGTGGAACAGTAAATTTACCCCTGAACCTGTTAGATGAGGTATTGACCTCTTTCACTGCCACCTTTACCAATCGGTTATTCAGATATACAAACGCCTTACCGTGTTCTCTTCTTGCATAATCAAAATTCAGCGGAGCTGTAATTTCAATACCAATTTTGTCACCTGGTCTTGCAGAAGTAATTGATTTTGAGAAAGAAGAATCGAAGACAGCAACCGAAGTTTTTTGTGGTGACATATACGCCTGTGAAATACTCCATGGGATGTTAAAATTAACCCATCCTTCGGTGTGGCCGGGGAAGCCGGTATAGGGTTTATATGGAAATGTGGTTTCCTTGGCAGAGCTGTCCAATACCCCACGGGCAAGATGCAACATTCCTGGCCCACCCTGATATTCCTGGAACCAACCCTCATTAACTCCCTCAAAATCCAGGGGGCCGTCAAAGGAAAAGTGACGTCCGGTGGGGTTTCTGCCAAACACATTTTCAATATGCGCAATGGCAATCTGGTTAAGCCGTTCCAGCACATTTTTATCTTCGATTACCTGTGTTGCGGCTATTAATTGGGCAGGAAAATAAATTCTCCTTTCATGCGTCTTATATTTTTTCAATGTATTTGAATTTCAAAAATTGAAGCAGGACTTCCTGAGCTATTTTTCTCTAATTCTACAGTTATTCTTGATGAAAAAATGGGTTTTGAGAAATTAGTTTGCCGAATGGTCTGATGATTCTCTTTCTCATCGTAAATCAGTTGGTTATCGGCATAAATCCGAAAAGCCTGAACACAAAAAGGGATTACGTTTTCCGGGTGCTGCATCAGAACCGATTCCATCGCATGGTCATAGTCGGTATCAAAGAATAGCTTTATTTGATTGATTACCTGTTTAGTATCCCATTCGATCTGAAGCTGTGGATTTACATCATCAGGATCTGCAGCCCAGGCATTTGTTTTTTTGAAAGGCCGTAAATAGCCGTTTCTTAGGTTCTCAGGGTTGAAAAGATTCAACGCCGGAGAAACTGAAAATGCCAGATTGTGCCCTTCGGGCCTTCTTTTGGGTATCCAGAATTCAAATGAATCTATACCGCTATCCTTAGGTGGAGTTTGTGCACCGTTATTATTAACAGCCTTATTCTTGCCGTTAAATACACTCAATATTCCTGTCATTCTTTGTTCTGAACATAAAATACTGACATGTTCATTTTTATGAAAGGTGATGAATGCGTACTGGTCTTCTGATAATACGGTTTCAAAATCCACCTCTATTGTTTGCCGGCCTTTTTTCAAATGAAATGTTTTGCTTTCACATATCTCATCAGGAGTGTAATTCCCTATCCGAGACGATACTCTCAAATCTATTTGAACCGTGGTGTACTGTTCGGTATTCAGCTGAAAGGAAAAAGTGTATGGTGTGTTCTTTTCTAATGGAAGTAGCTGAGCTGCCCCAATATCAAGCTTCAGCCAGGGGCCATCCGAGGGAAGTCTTTCCAGCTTATATTCACTGGAGACATGCAATTTTGCATTTTTGATTAAATTTTTCTCATGATCCAGAGGGACACCCGTAATTCCCTGGCCATTATAATTTAACCTGTATTGAAGCTCCTTTATATTTTTCTGATCAAGCAGCTGTTTAGGCATGATCCCCTTTTCAATACACTGTTTCGCTGCCATTGAAACCGCCTGCCCACCAAATGCACAGGTAGCCATTACCCGTGATGAACCAAATGCCACGTGAGTAGCGCTGATGATCCTGCCGGCAAAAAACAGGTTGTCAATGTCTTTACTGATGTAGCTTCTCAAAGGAATATCATATACTCCTTTGGAATGATATTGAATGCAGCTTGGCAAATCACTGTAAACACCATCAGCAGGATGAAGATCCAAAGCCCAACCACCAAATGCAACAGCATCGAAGAATTTGGTTTGTTCCACCACATCTTGCTGTTTCAGCATATAAAGCCCTTCAAACCTTCGGCTTTCGCGTTTGCCTGGAATAGTGCCAACCCATTCCAGGGTGAGGTTTTCGGTGTCTTCATATTCGCCGGAGTTTTTAATATGATTCCAGATTCCGTAAACTACCTTCCACAATTCCCATTTGATTTCTTCAGTTTCATAAATGGTATCACGTCTCCCTCCAAATTCAATCCACCAGAAACGACAGCCCTGATCATCTTTACTAATAATCTTATATTTGGAAAGTTCCTTAATGTCTTTTAACGCGTAAGAAGGAGCCACATATTTGACAGGATTATCAGTTTTCTTGCTATAGAAATATAGGGAATGTCCCAGTAATTGTCCGAATGATTCGTTGGGGGCGAACTTTTCACCAAATTCTTCTTTCGTTTCAGCACCCATTCTAAAGGAGGCACCTGACAGAAAACTTACAATTCCATCACCTGTAGAATCAATAAACAAGGGGGCCAAAATAGTATATACGGTTGAATTCTGGCTGCAAAAGGCCTTAATAGAGTCAATTTCCCTTGCATTTCTTTTAATTACTTCATACACTGCTGTGTTTAGCAGTAAAGTAATATTTGATTCTTCCTTTACTTTTTCCAGGATAATGGTATCCAGTATAAGCGGATTACCCTCTTTATTACGATAGAGATTTTCAACCAATATTTCATCAATAACACCACCCTCTCTTGACCATCGGTTGTTGTTGCCCATGTGGGAAGTAGCACCCAGTATCCATAACCTTACCTCACTGGATGCATTACCGCCCAGCACCGGCCGATCCTGCACCAGCACAACCCGAAGTCCCTCGCGGGCAGCAGTTATAGCAGCACAGGTGCCGGCTAAACCTCCACCGGCAATAACCAAATCAGGTGTTAGGTCTATATTTCGATTTTCCCGGCCATTATCTGTATATTTTTCTGCAAGCATGTTATTTATTTTTTGTGCTTATTAATGATTCCTTTTATGATAATTATACTTCCTGCTATGGAGACAATAAGGCCCATGCTTAAGACAATTCCTCTGCCCGGATCAGCAATAATGCTTAAACTGCTAATCAGAATTCCGGTAGTGAATATGCCGAATCCCAAAACCTTAAGGCCATGCAGGTTTCCTTTTTTGTCTGCTTTTACTTCATCATCTGTTTTTTGTGCCACCTCAGAGCGTCGCACAGAAAACGCTTCGTAATGATGATCCCTTTGGGGATGGTATGCCAGCCACAATTCAAAAATTGTCAGCAGAAAAACAGGTAGCCCAACCCCAAGCATCATTTCAACGGATCTTGTCAATGAAAAACCCAATAAAACCGGAGAAATAAATTTAAAAAAGGCGTTGACTAAGAGCGTAATTATGGTAACTGCAAGAACTGATTGCCCGGTTTGTCTTTTTGAGAAAAGAGTCCAGATGGGGGGCAGGAACAAAGCCCCACCGGTTATTGCGCCCAGGCTAATAACTACCTCAACAATGCCACCCATGGCCGGGACCATCAATGCTATCAGGATTGTAATCAATCCCAGCATAATTGTAGCCAGGCGCCCGACCTTTACCAGTTTCTGGTTGGAAGTATCGGGTTTAAAGTGTTTGTAAATATCATTAGATATCACCCCGGCAGATATGTTAAGCGTTGTATTAACGGAGCTGGATGCAGCGAATATCATTCCCCCCAGCATCAACCCAAGCATGCCGGCCGGTAATACTTTTTTTGCCATCAGCAAATAGGCCCCTTCATCGGCCAGTCCGGTAAGTTCAGGATTCAATACCCTGTAAATCATAGGGGGGATCATCCAGATAACAGGGCTTACCATATAAAGTGTGCCAAATAACCAGCCTACCTTTTTTGCATCCTTCGGGGTAGAAACACTGGTATATCTCTGCACATAGGCCCAGTTGCCGGCAATGAAAAACAAATTATAAAATCCAAAGGCTACAACAAATTCCCACGAATACTCGCCGGAAACCAAAGAGAAAAACCCTTCAGGAGCTTTGGTTACAAACTCATCTAATCCACCTATGGCATCCAGAGAGAGAGGGACTAAAATCAATACTGCAGCTGTTAAGACAACAAATTGCAACACATCGGTAACAATAACAGCCCAAAGCCCTCCTACGGCTGTATAGATCAAAATCAGCAGGCCAAGAACTACGATGCTAAGATTTATGGGAATACCAGCGGATACCTCAACAATTTTGGCAACGGGGTAAAGAAAAAATGCCGTTGTAAAAATGGAGATAAACAGAAAGAGGTAGGTGTAAACTTTTTGGGTATTATAGCCCAATCTTTCTGTAATGAATTGAGCAGCTGTTAAGGCACCTGTTTTGCGCCAGCGGGGAGCTATAAAAAAACCAATCAATAAACCGGCAATGGCCATAGTCCATTGAATTGTAACAGCCACCCAGCCACTGGAATAAGCTATGGACCCCCACACAACGAAGGTACCGGCAGAAAAGAAACTCATAAAGAGCGACAATCCACTCATCCACCAGGGTAATGCCCCCCCGGCAGCAAAAAAGGATTTCATATTGCTTCCTGACTTTGCGAAAGACAACCCACAGACAAAAACAAGTGCCGAAAAAACAACAATTACCCAAATATCGATACTACCCATATGTAGTCTTAATTTAATGTTAAATTTTCAGTACAAATCAACAGCTTATTTGGCGTTTTTTGCAACTATTGACAGTTAAAATTTTTCGGAAACGTTTCCGAAAACGTTATCTTTTTTCGGAAACGTTTCCGAAATAAAAAAATTAGCTAATTTTGATAGCCATGATATAAATCTTATTCTCTACAAATCAGATCATAAAAAAATAAAACACATGGCATGAAGCATGTTACCATTAAAGATATTGCAAAGGAGTTAAACCTGGCAATCTCAACAATATCAAGGGCCTTTAACGATAAATACGATATCAGGCCGGAAACCAGGCAACTCATTTTGGACAAAGCCCAAGAGATGGGGTATCGGCCCAATCCTTTTGCCCGCAATTTGCTCCAACAAAAGTCAATGAATATTGGCATTGTAATTCCCGAATTCATTGGCAGTTTCTTTCCGGAGGTTATTATCGGTGCGCAGGAAGTGTTATTTAAGAAAGGATACCAGGTACTGATTACCCAATCTAATGAATGCTGTAATACAGAAATTGAAAATGTAAAGCTGCTTGAAAAGAACATGGTTGATGGGATAATAATCTCCCTGACCCATGAAACCGAAGATATTGGCTATTACAAAGAATTAATTTCTTCGGGACTACCCATAGTCTTTTTTAATCGGGTAAGCGACCAACTGGAAACATCGAAGGTATTATTCGACGATTATAAATGGGCATTCTTTGCAACAGAACACCTTATATATCAAGACTATAAAAAAATATTTCATTTAGCTGGTCCAACCAACCTTTCTCTCAAGAAACAGAATACGCGGCTTTCAGGATGCACATAAAAAGCACAAAATAAACATTCCGGTCAATCATATTATCCCTTCTGATTTCATGATAAGAGACGGAGAAAAAGTCGCAAAGGAAATTATTGAAAGCGGGAACATTCCTGACGCCATTTTCGCAGCAGGGGATTTTACGGCTATTGGTGCCATGAAAGTATTCAAAAAACATGGTTACAGAATTCCGGAAGACATAGCTTTTGTAGGATTCTCGGAACAAACTCTGGCGCGGTACGTCGATCCTCCATTAACTTCTGTCGCACAACCTACATTTGAGATTGGACGTGCAGCTGCAAAACTATTGGTTGCACAAATAGAAAATAAGGGAGTGCATATACCTCAAACCATAACGTTAAGTGGCAAATTAAATATTCGCAGTTCATCTATGAGACTGACCAAATAAAAGCATGTTTATTTATATGATCTAAAAGCAATAGTATATCGCTTTTGACCAATCTGCGTTCAACTCCTTCTGTCATTTTAAAAACGAGAACCGCTTTAATCAAATTAAAAACAGATGAACCTAGAATTGAATTATTTGACACGTAAGCAATACTAAATTGCAACTATTCCTAATAGCTTTGCCTGTCAATGAATATTAAAATTGCTTTGAATAAAGAATTAGCCTGTTAGAAACAGTATATATAT
>SKSE01000097.1 GCA_007118135.1 Bacteroidales bacterium
CCGATAAAGTATTGGTTTTTAAAAAGAAAAGAAGAAAAGGATATCAGAAGATGAACGGCCACAGACAGCCGATGACTCAAATCCAGATTGAAGAACTGATCGGATAAACATCATTTTGCTAACCCGGAAAAATAAATAATTATGGCACATAAGAAAGGAGTCGGTAGTTCACGCAACGGTAGAGAGTCGGAAAGCAAACGACTCGGCGTAAAACTTTTTGGCGGACAAGAAGCCAAAGCCGGCAATATTATCGTAAGACAAAGAGGAACTAAGCATAACCCCGGTAAAAACGTGGGAATGGGTAAAGACCATACTTTGTTTGCTCTGATTGATGGTACAGTTATATTCAAGAAAAAATCAGAAGGCAAATCGTATGTTTCGGTTGAACCCGTTGCACAGTCATAAACTGAGGTCAGATTCTCATACGTAAAGTCTAAGAACCCGCCATCGGCGGGTTTTTTTGGTTATGGGAAATTGTATTCTCAAACAAAGAGTTATGCCAAAATTAAATTAAAGATTATAAATCTGATTTTTCTAATTTTGCTGTTTATTTTTCAAATTCATTTTATCAGAAACTTTACAGGAATAATAACTTCAAACTATTGATATGCTGCAAATACATTTAATTCGCAATGAAGCCGAAGATGTAATAAAAAAACTTCAAATCAAGAATTTTGATGCTAAAGAGATTGTGGAAAATCTTCTGAATGTTGATGTTAAACGTCGTTCCACACAAAAAAAACTGGATGATACCCTGGCCGAAAGCAATGCTATAGCCAAAGAAATCGGAAATCTTTTTAAATCAGGGAAACAGAGCGAGGCCAATGAGTTGCGTTCCAAAACAACAGAATTGAAACAGCTGGTAAAAGATTTGCAGGAAGAACTGAATAACCTGGAAAATGAACAGAACAACCTGCTGGTTCAATTGCCCAACGTCCCGCATGAAAGTGTTCCTGCGGGTAAAACCTCAGAAGATAATGAGATTGTAAGTCAGGAAGGGGATATAGGAGAACTTTCCACGGATGCTTTACCCCATTGGGAATTAACCAGTAAATATGATGTTATTGATTTTGAACTGGGTACAAAAATTACGGGTGCCGGTTTTCCTGTTTATAAAGGTAAAGGTGCAAAATTGCAAAGAGCGCTCATTAGTTTCTTCCTGGATCAGGCGATTGAAGCGGGCTATGTTGAGTATCAGCCGCCTCTCCTGGTAAATGAAGCATCAGCATATGCCACAGGTCAGTTACCCGACAAAGACGGTCAGATGTATCATGTTCCTCTGGATAATTTGTACCTTATTCCAACAGCTGAAGTTCCTGTTACCAATTTTTATCGCGACATTATACTTCAGGAAGATCAATTGCCCATAAAAAGTACAGCTTACTCCGTTTGTTTCAGGCGTGAGGCCGGTTCTTACGGTAAAGATGTAAGGGGGCTTAATCGTCTTCACCAGTTTGATAAGGTAGAGATTGTACAGGTTACAACCCCTGAAAAAAGTTATGATACACTTGAGGAAATGCTGGCATACGTTTCAGGGATTTTGCGCAAACTGGAATTACCGTTCAGGGTTGCCAAACTTTGCGGTGGCGATTTGAGCTTTGCCAGTGCCATGACTTATGATATGGAAGTGTATTCTGCAGCGCAGAAACGTTGGCTCGAAGTAAGCTCCATTTCCAATTTTGTAACTTTCCAGTCGAATCGGATGAAGTTGAGGTATAGAGATAAAAATGGCAAAACAACCCTGGCACATACACTAAATGGGAGCGCACTTGCTCTGCCTCGTATCCTGGCTGCTTTGCTTGAGAATAATCAAACTCCCGAAGGAATAAAAATTCCTGAAGCTTTGGTGCCATACACAGGTTTTGATATTATTGATTAATCTCCACCTGCTTTAAAACAAAAACAGAATTGTATGCGTTTGAATTTTATTAAACTATTTGTTTTATGAAAAATTTAGGGACAATACTATTTCTGTTGTTTCTATTAACGATGACAGGATTTGGTCAGCGCAGCGAAAATCCTTCATCTGATGAGCAGCTTGCTGCCCAATATATGCGTGATGGGGAGTTTGAGAAAGCTGTAGTGCTTTATGAAGAACTTTTCGAAAAAGATCAATCTCCTGTTATTTATAACAACTATTTGCAAAGTCTGATTGAACTGGGTGAATTTCGGCGGGCCGAAAGAGTTGTTGAGCAACAGATAGCCAATAATCCAGGTAGATGGCGTTTTCAGGTTGACCTGGGTTATGTTTTTGATAAAGCCGGCGATAATCGAAAATTTCGCAGGTATTTTGATGGTTTAATCCGAAACTTAAGTGCACACCCCCAATCAGTAAATGATTTGGCCAATGCATTTATCTTCAGGAAATATTTTGATCGTGCCCTTGAAACTTATTTACAGGGCAGAAGCATGCTCGGGAATTCCTATCCGTTTAACTTACAGATTGCTTCTCTTTACAGCCGGAAAGGTGAATATGATAAAATGATGACTGAGTATGTTGATCTCATTTCGGTTGATGAATCCTATATAGAGAATGTACAAGGATTAATGCAGGATGAGCTGAATAATGATCCTGATTTTCGAAAAAGTGATGCATTGCGAAGGGTTTTGCTGGAAAGGTCGCAAAGAGATGCATCCAAAACTATTTACCCTGAAATGCTGCTGTGGTTGTCTTTACAACAAAAGGATTTCAGGATGGCACTCAGGCAGGCTCGTGTGCTCGATCGGCGAATGGGCCAGGAAGGACAACTTGTAATTGAAGTGGCTAAATTAAGTGCTGCTAACAATCAGTTTGATATTTCCCGTGAAGGATTTCAGCAGATTATAAATTTTGGAGATCTTAATCCTTATTATCTGGAAGCACGAATTGGAATGCTTAATGTTAAATATCAACAGGCCACAACCGGTTATGGAATAGATTATGATTTGCTGCTTGAAGTGGAAAGTGAATACCATAAGGCAATAAATGAGATGGGTATACGCACACAAACTGTTACTTTGATCCGGAATCTTGCCAACCTCAAAGCATTCTATCTTAACAATACCAAAGAAGCTGCAGATTTGCTGCAGTCTGTAATAGAACTACCAAATGTATCAAACCGGGTAAAAGCCGAATGCAGGATTGAACTGGCAGATATCCTGCTTCTGCAGGGTGATTTGTGGGATGCACATCTGTTGTATGCTCAGGTAGATAAAACTTTCAGAGATGATCCATTGGCGCACGAAGCAAGATTTAAAAATGCCAGACTTTCCTTTTACATGGGCGAGTTTAAATGGGCAAAGGCTCAGCTTGATGTTATTAAAGCAGCAACTTCGCGATTGATAGCCAATGACGCAATGGCCCTTTCACTGCTAATACAGGATAACCTTGAGCAGGATGGAAGTTCTGATCCCCTTGAACTATTTGCCAGGGCCGAAATGCATGTATTCATGAATAATTTTGATAAGGCGCTGGATATGTTGGATTCTTTACAGATAAGTTTTCCATCTCACCGGATAATGGATAATGTTCTGATGTCGAAAGCAGAAATCAGGATTCGTACAGGTGAGTTTCACGATGCTGATGATCTTCTTTCCAAAATTACAGAGCTTTATTCTACCGGTTTATTGGCTTCTCAGGCACTTTTTATGCGTGCACAGTTATATGAAGATGTTTTTAAAAAAAAGGATGAAGCCATGCGCCTGTATCAGCAACTGATAGTTGATTATCCGGGAAGTATTTACACAATCACAGCTCGGAACCGCTTCAGATACCTGAGGGGAGATCTCGTCAATTAATAAACCAGCCCTTGCTTTGGAATACGTAAGACCCAAAAAACATTTAGGCCAGCATTTTTTGCGCGATGAATCCATTGCACAGCGTATCGCAGAAAGCCTTACCGGCCATGGGCAATATAAAACCCTTCTTGAAATAGGTCCCGGTACCGGGGTGCTCTCTAAATATTTGATGCAAAATGAAAATTTCCAATGGTGGGGAATGGATATAGACAAAGAATCTATTGGTTATCTCAGAAAAAACTTCCCTGAATTTGATTCAAATATCCTGGAAAATGACTTTTTGAAGACAGATATTGCTGAGCTTTTCGCAAACCGGAAAATTGCTGTTATCGGAAATTTTCCTTACAACATTTCATCACAGATTTTATTCAAAATACTGGAAAACAGACAGCAGGTTACAGAAATGGTGGGAATGTTCCAGAAGGAAGTTGCTCAGCGTGTTGTTGCCGGCCCGGGTGGTAAAGTAAATGGTATACTGAGTGTTCTTTGCCAGGCATTTTATGATGTTGAATATCTTTTCCAGGTAAATGAAAATGTTTTCAGTCCACCACCCAAGGTAAAATCTGCTGTTATACGGTTTAAAAGAAATAATATTGAGAGGTTGGAATGTGATGAGAAAGCTTTTTTTATGGTGGTAAAAATGGCTTTCAATCAAAGGAGAAAAACCTTGCGCAATGCTTTAAAACAATTACAGATAGATTGGACCAAGCTTCCCGGCGAGCTTGCCGGCAAAAGGGCAGAAGTGCTTGGAGTAAATGAATTTGTAAGCATAGTTAATGGTTTGCCATCTTAATGTAATTCATTTATTTTCATTATGGGTTAGTGGACAAAAAGTGTCTGAATATTACTAAATTTGCACAAAAGTCAGACGTATACTTTCTTAAATTTCACAGGGTTTCATATGGCCAATAAAAAGCTAAAGAATTTTGAATACGCCAACCATACTGTAAGTGGTAAATCAGAAAATATTAATTCTGATGACCTGGCCTTTTTTGAGTGTATTAATGGGTTTGTTTTTATTATCTGCGATGGTAAGATAAGTGGTTCATCAGAAGTAAAGCCATCAGCTTTAACTACCGAAAGGCTTAAGTATTATCTTGAAAATGAATATGTTGAAAACCCGTCTGATGCTGTATACAATGCACTGGTATATGCCAATGGATTTATTTATGAGTATGCCCGCAAAAATCCTGAATTTAATGATCCCAGAGTAAGCTGCTCGATTTTGCTTATCAGGAATAATGAGTCGTACTATTGTGTTGTTGGAAATTCAACCATCAGCTTTTTTAATGGTAAAAGATTGTTTGTTCTGGCAACAGATCTTGATGCAAAGGGTAAATCAAAAGAAAAAACCGATGATGCACTTTCAGAAGGTTTTTTTATTGGTGAAAAACAAAACATAATTCCGGAGGTTAACCGCGAGCCTCTTATTGCTTTAAATGATGATATGATAATGCTTGGCAGTGATGGTCTTTCGGATGTTGTAACGGAAAAACAGGTGCTTAAAATCCTGGGTGATCCTATGCCGGTGCAAACAAAAGTTTTCAGACTGACGGATATGGCAGTTCATGCAGGCAGTGAAGATAGTATTACAGTTCAACTTATAGCTTTTTACAATCTTAATCATACAGAAAGAAAGTTTGTTCCTTTGACATTGAAAGGGAAAAAATTTATCAAAGATGTAAATGCTCGTCGGAAAGTAAAAACCGATGATTCTTCAGGAGAAGATCAAACATCACAAAAGGAACATAGTCCCATAATAGAAAATCTTAAAAAGCCTGCTGTTAAATATACTCTTCTTGCATTAGGGATTTTGCTGGTTGCCTATATGTTCTATGATTTATTTTTATACAATCCGGTTCGTCCTGTAAAGTTTGAGCCCATAACTAATCAGGAGCAGTTATTGGAAGAACCGGATGAAGAAGTTACTGTTACCCTGGAAAATAAAATTCCGGATGATCATATTTATACCGTTCAATCAGGCGATAACTGGAGTCGTATTTACACACAGTTCGGAGTTTGTTCATGGTTCATTCGGAATCATCCGCCCAATAGAGGAAAATTTGATTCTGCAGATAACCCTGTTGCAGGTTCCCGGATTAATATTCCTGTGGTTTATTCATCGCGCAGGGATTTAAATCCCGATTTCTATCAGGAGTTTAGTATTGAAAAAACCGGTACACGTTGCGAAAATGCAGATCAGGAATTTCTGGATAATTTTAAAGAGAATCACTTGTAACTGCTTCTTCAGATTTTGTTTTTACAACCCACTGAAAGGTAGTCCTGTTTTTCTGCTCCATCAAAATCTCTTTTCCATGCAATAACTCGCTAATGTTTACCTGTTCGTAATGCCTAAGGGTAATTAGTTCTACTCCTCTATTGTATTTTATATTATAAATCTTTTCGAGATTTTTGATAAGGATGGGAGTTTTTATCTTATCCTCATCAAAACAAACAGAGAAACTCAGTGCAGAGTTTTGCATGAGGTTTATCTTGATACCTGCACGGGCAAATTCGGAAAAAATTCGGGAAAGGTTCTGTTCGGCAATAAAACTGAAATCTTTTGGAAAAATAGAAAGAAGTATTTGCTGCGTTTTTAAGATGTAGGATGGATACAGATTATCCTTCAGGTATTCCTGATTAATAATACTGCCCTTTTCCATCGGATTAAAAAACGATTTTACTCTTAACGGGATATTTCTTTTAAGTAAGGGTTTCAGTGTTTTGGGATGAATTATCGTTGCGCCATAATATGCAAGCTCTATGGCTTCCTGGTATGAAATATTTTCCAGTAATTTAGTGTTATTGAAAACTTTTGGGTCGGCATTCAGTAAACCCTGAACATCCTTCCATATAACTACCTCTGATGCACTTAATGCATAACCTATTATGGCAGCTGTGTAGTCAGATCCCTCACGGCCAAGTGTAGTAATGAATCCCTGTGTGGTGCCACCAAGGAAACCCTGGGTTAAGGCGATGGGGTTTGGGTTTGACTGGTTTTTTTTGAAGTAATGTAAAATTTTTGACTTAATTGCGTTTTCAGTTTTAAGCCAGTCTACTGCTGCATCGCGATAATTGGTGTCAGTTATAATAAGTGCAGATGCATCAAACCATTGATTTATTATACCCCTTTCAGCCAGATAACGAGATATTATTTCGGTAGAAACAAATTCGCCTGTAGATACAATTCTGTCATATTCGAAATTGTAGTTTTTTCCGGGAGGTTCCTGCAAATAATAATAAAGATGATAGAATCTTTGCTCGATTGTGTTAAAAGCAATATGATTTGCCGGGAAAAGTTCCTTCGCTATGTTAAAATGATACTCCTTAATTGAATTGAAAATATCATTTGCTTTGGTTTTATTTTGCTCAAAATAAGCTTCAGTTAGCTTTTCTAAAGCATTAGTTGTTTTACCCATGGCTGAAACTACCACAACCAAGGGGCCTTGTGGAAATTTTTCTATTATGTCAGCTACATTTTTAACAGCTTCAGCATCTTTAACTGAAGCCCCTCCAAACTTAAATACCTTCATAACTATGCAGTTAATATTTTTCCTTCTTGCTAAACTAAAAAAAGTAAGCAGGCAAAGTTACCAAAAGCATTTTTAATAAAAAACCCCCGTATGCAGAGCCATACGGGGGTAAAAGAACAGGAGTATATATAAGGGGAAAATATCAGTTTTCTTTAAGAGCTTCCATAAGTTTTTTACGGGTAAAAAATATACGGCTCTTTACGGTTCCTATTGAAAGGTTCAATTTGTCAGCAATCTCTTTGTATTTATAACCTGCGTTATACATTTCAAAGGGTTTACGCTGATCTTTATCAACTTTAGCAATCTCTTTCTGAATTTCCTTGACCCTGTAATTTGAGTCGGGTAATCCAATACTACTCTCTTTGGAAAGATTAAGATAATAGAGATCATCTGTTTTGTCCAGAATGGTGTTATTACGAACACTCTGACGGTAATTATTAATAAAAGTATTTTTCATTATGGTGAAAGTCCAGGCCTTAAGATTTGTGTTAGCCGTAAATTTATCACGGTTTGTTAAAGCTTTTACAAAAGTTTCCTGAACAAGATCCTGAGCGTCATCATAATTTGAAGTTAATGTGTATGCGAAGTACTTCAGGTTTTTCTGGAGTCCCAGAAGTTTGTGGTTGAATTCTATAGCTGTCATATCTGTAAGGGTTTTTAGTTTGCTGTTTAATAATTTTAATGTAAAGTTAAACACAAAAAACCAAATGTCAAGTCTTTTTTAATATTTTAACACTTTAAGTTTTATAAAAAAAACAATTGATTTGACAAAGAGCGTTGTTAGTGGAAATTATTTCCGAAGTAAAATGCTTAAATGCAATGTTTAGCCAACTTTTTTTTGTTTAATTTATTTCCTATTATAAATGTACAAAATAATTGTGGGCATGTAAAGTGCCTTAACTTATTTTTTGATAAAAACAGAAGATTAAATAAAAAAAAAGCCCCTGAAGAGGGGCATGGGTTTGTTTAAAATAGAAGTGTTATTATTTAGTCAAATTCATATACGATTCAGATATGACTTGAATTCTTCGACGTCTTGCAACGGTTTAACATTTTCAGGCAGTTTTTCGTTGATCTGGCTAACCTGGTATCCTGCAATAAAAATATCTTTGTTTTCAAATCCTTCTGAGATTTTACTTAAATAAGTCGCAATTGAATTTGAGTCCATAGCTGCAACGAAATAGGTAATTATATAATCAGCTTCCCTGATTTTTATTACCTCGAGAATATCTTTTAAAGGAACAGACTGCCCCAGATAAATTACTTTATGACCTGCCCGTTTGATCATATAAGAATAAAACAACAGACCAAGCTCGTGAAGTTCATTCTCTGGAAGAAATAGAAGAAAAGTTTTAGCATCTGGCTTTGGAAAACTTTCCTGCCCATCAATAGCAATAATAAGCTTTTGCCTGATAAGGTTGGTGATAAAGTGTTCCTGTGCAGGGTTAATGGTTCCTACCTGCCAAAGTACACCAACTTTCTCCAGAAATGTATAAATAATATGAGTGATAGTTTTTTCAAATCCTATTTTTATGATGGCTGAAGAGAGAACTTTTTCAAATTTGTCTTCATCCATTTCTATCATTGAAACAATAAGATTGTTTATGCTGGTTTCATGGTTGCTGGAGGTATTTGATATATCAAGAACTTTCTGGCATACACTATCGTAACCCATCTTAACAATATCACTTATTTTAAAGCCGTGCTTATTAAGTGTACTTATATTAAGAAGTCTTTTAAGGTCTTCATCACTATAAAATCTGATATTGGTGTCAGTTCGTTGAGGAGACACAACATTATAACGCTTTTCCCATATTCTTATGGTATGCGCTTTAATACCAGTTATTTTTTCAAGATCATTAATTGAATAATGAATCATTCTATTTTTTATTAAGAATTATGTTGAATTTTTTCGTTGCCGAAAATAAACAGTTTTCTTCTGTGATTATTTTATTTGCAATGGGAAAACAACATTGTTAGTAAATGGTTCATTAAAAGCAGGGCTACATAAAAATAAATTGTTTAAATAAATCATTTAACAAATAAACAGTCATTGCTTTGGAGTTTTTCTAATAAGGTTAAAAATTAGACAGTTGAAAAAAAATAGAGTTTGTGTAGTAGAAATTCTCCATTTTGTCTTTTGAAAGTAATGATATGACAATAAAAAGCAGGATCAGGCTACACAATATATAAATTTGGTGGTTTATACTATAAATAATTGATAAAAATATATTAGGTTTGACTGATAAAACATATAAGAAAGATCTGTTTCTTTCGTTAGTTATTACCATTTATTAATGCGATACAAAAGTCTGGTAATATTACACTTGGATTAAAAAAGTATCAAAGACTTTAATAAATACATTCATGCAAAAATTAATTATACCGCCCACAAAAGCCACTTTTGGTATAAATTTCGACCCGGCAAGGAATGTGTTTGAAATTTCCGGCAATTCTTTTCCTCCTAATGCTATGGAATTTTACGAACCCATTGTTGATTGGGTTAGGAATTTTCTGACAGGTGATGTGAAAGATCCAATAATGATAGAATTTAATGTTAACTATTATAATACAAGTTCG
>SKSE01000107.1 GCA_007118135.1 Bacteroidales bacterium
ATCCCGCAACGACTGAACTGGAGAAACGGAGCAACTGAGAAGTAGCTGAGGGTGAACCGATGACGACAAAAACCGTACGAACCATCTGCTTTGAATGCCACTCGCGATGCGGCGTTCTGCTCGACGTCGAAAACGGAAAAGTAACGGGTATCCGGGGCGACAAGACCCATCCCCACAGCCACGGCTATATCTGCCCCAAGGGGAACGCCTGCATGGAGATCATGTACCACCCGGAGCGGATCACCCAACCGCTGGTCAAGGTGGGCGGAAAGGACTCGGAGCGTTTCGAGGCGGCCTCCTGGGACAAGGCCCTCGACATCGTTTCCGAAAACCTGCTGGCCGCAAAGGAAAAATACGGTCCGGAGTCGGTGGTTTTCGGGTCCGGCACCACCCGGGGGATGGCCCCCTACCTCAACCGGTTTCTCAACCGGTTCGGGTCGCCTACCTTCATGGCCCCCTCCAACATGAGCGGCGGTCCCATCGCCATCGGTGCGCTGGTCACGTGCGGCTTTGGCCTGGTGGACCCGGACTACGCCGAAAGCCGGTGCATGCTGCTCTGGGCGCACAATCCGGAAAATTCCTGGCCGGGCCTCTACATGCACGATATCAACACGGGCCTGAAAAAGGGGGCCAAACTCATCGTCGTCGATCCCCGGCGCACCCGGCTGGCAAAGAAGGCCGACCACTGGCTTCAGGTCCGGCCCGGGACGGATACGGCCCTGGTCCTGTGCTTTATCAACGTGCTGATTCAAAAGGGGCTCTACGACAAGGCCTTCGTTGAAAAGTGGTGTTCCGGGTTTGACCAGCTCGCTGAACATGCAGCCCAATACACGCCGGACACAACATCGAAGATCACCTGGGTTCCCGCTGCCGGCATCGAGGCGGCGGCCGAGTGTTTCGCGACGAACGGGCCGGCAGCCATCGGCCCGGGAATGGGCGGTGTCTGCCAGCAGAACGACGCTTTTGACCTCTGCCGCGGGCTGACCATTCTCTCGGCCATCACGGGCAACCTGGCCGTGCCCGGCGGCAATCTTCAGTGCCAGTCACCCACCCGTAAAAGGTCCTGCTATGGAACGGATTTCGATTCGTATTTAAACCTCCCCAAGGAGCAGGCAAAAAAGAAACTGGGGATAGACCGGTTCCCGATCCTCGAGTTTATTCCGATTCCCTCACCGCCCCAGGCGGTGTGGCCGGCCATCGAGGCGGGCAAGCCGTACCCGGTCCGAGCGGTGGGGCTTTTCGCCAACAATTCCGTGTGCGCCTACCCGAACTCCCTTCGGGTTCGCAACGCGCTCCGGTCGCTCGATTTTCTCCTGTCAGTTGATTATTTTCACACGCCGACCACCGCGCTGGCCGATGTCATCCTGCCGCCGGCGCACTGGGCCGAGCGGGACGACGTGGAAGATCTGCTCATGAAAAACCATGTCATCGCCCAGCCGAAGGCTGTCGAACCCGTTGGGGACTGCCGGGACGAAAAGCAGATGCTGATCGATCTGGCAGTGAAAATGGGAATGGACGATTACTGGAAGTCCGTCGAAGAAATCCTCGATTACCGCCTGGAACCCTTGGGCGTCACGTGGGCGCAATTCAAGGTAAAACAGCGGCACTTCAACCCCATCAAGCATCGTATGTACGAGGAAAAGGGGAGATTCCGGACGCCTTCGGGCAAGGTGGAACTGTATGCAGAGTATCTCAAGGGGATCAATATCCAGCCGCTGCCCGAATACCGGGAGCCCGCTGAAAGCCCGGTCTCCAGCCCGGAACTGGCCAGAGACTTTCCGCTGGTGCTCACCACGGGCGGCCGGCTCCTTGGCTATTACCATTCCTCCCACCGGAATATTGCCTCGCTTAAAAAGCGCGCCCCCGACCCGGAGCTCCAGATTCACCCGGAGACCGCGGCGAAGCTGGGCGTTGAAAACGGGGAATGGGTATACCTGGCAACCCCCCGGGGGAAAGTCGAGATCAAGGCCCTTTTCGACGAAAACATCCACCCGGACGTGGTCCATTCCCATCACGGTTTCTGGTACGGCGTGAAAGACGGGTGGAAGCGGATCAACATCAACATGGTCACCGACGATGAAAACATGTGCCCCGTAACCGCCTCGGTGCCCATCAAGTCCCTTCTGTGCAGGGTGGAAAAGATGGCGTAGGGGGGCGCCCCGTGCACGACATTGATATGCATCGTCCCTTCAGGACGCCGGGGTTTTATAATCCCATGTTTCCGGTGGTTGAAACCACCGGCTATATTATGTATCCCCTCCGGGGATGACCGGTTTAATCTGCGATAATACATCTCCAGGAGCATGCCCCTCCGGGGATGACCGGTTTAATCTGCGATAATACATCTCCAGGAGCATGCCCCTCCGGGGATGGCCGGTTTAATTCAAGATAAAACACCTCCAGGTGCATGCCCCTCCGGGGATGGCCGGTTTAATCCGAGATAAAACACTTCCAGGCGAATGCCCCTCCGGGGGTGGCCGGTTTAATTCAAGATAAAACACCTCCAGGCGCGTGCCCCGGAGGGGCATAGG
>SKSE01000229.1 GCA_007118135.1 Bacteroidales bacterium
ATTTTTATTTAGACCAAATATAAATAAGATTTCAGACATAAAATAATTAAAAAATTAAAAAAATCTTTGCTTAGTTTGTTTAATTATTAAATAAATAAAATTAAACAAAACTTACGCGGAAACGTTTTCATATTAAAATTTTGTTTAATTGAAGTTTTCGTAAATCTTATTAGCAGATTAACTGAGTCAAATAAAAATGATATGATTGAACAAAATCGTTTGAAAAAACGCTATTAAATGTGAAATTCAATTTTTGAAAAGCAAATGAGAGTACTTATAATATACAGCAATCATCATGGAGATAATTTTAACTCCCATCTTTTGGATAGAGTCAAAGCTGCAGTTTCCACGAATGGAAATGAATTTATAGTTAGAGATCTTTATCAAATGAATTTTGATCCGGTATTAAGAACCCGTGATTTTGAAATGATTTCCCAGGGAAATCCTCCCCCGGATATTAAAAAGGAGCAGGAGCTAATTAAATGGGCCGATATTCTTTTGTTTATTTATCCTATCTGGTGGGGTGGTATGCCAGCTATTTTAAAAGGATATATTGACAGGATTTTTTCGTGGGGTTTTGCTTATAAATCTAATGGTAATGGTCCTTTTCCCCTTCTTACTGATAAGAAAGCTATATTAATGAATTCCTTCGGGCAAACGCGGGCAGAATACGAAGCAGGAATGTTCTCTGCCATGGACAGGGTTAACTCGGAAGGAGTTTTTGGGTTTTCAGGCATTGAGGTGATGAATCAATTGTATTTTCCTTCCATACATTCTGTTACAGAAGAAACCCTTGAAAATTATTATGGTGAAGCAGAAAAACTAATGCTAAACCTTGATTTTGCAAGAGCCTGATTTATAATTTTAATTGTTAATTCATTATTGAATATTTTTGTACCAGGCGAATTCAAAATAGTTTAAAACTCAACATACTCAGAAGGGATAATAACCCGGGTAGTAAATTTTCAGAATTTGATGGAAAAAAGAAACGAGGCTTTACGCAAAGCTACCCTTCTGATAGGAAGTACCCTCACTGTTATGGCCGGCGCAATTATAGCACCGGCTTTGCCGCAAATAAGCAGGGAGTTCTCTGATGTGCCGGGAGTTGAACTGCTGAGCCGGTTGGTCCTTACACTACCTGCATTATTTATGGGCATACTTGCTCCCCTTGCGGGCTATCTTACCGATCGCGCAGGCAGAAAAAAAGTATTGTTATTTTCACTAATCCTTTATGCCATTGCAGGCACCACAGGTTTATATTTTGACGATTTAATATGGATCCTTGCTGGGAGGGCTGTATTGGGAATTGCTGTGGGAGGTTTAATTACGGCCATTATTACCCTGATTGGAGATTATTTTGAAGGTGAGAGCCGCAGTCGTTTTATGGGAATGCAGGCTGCTTTTGCAGGTATGGGCGGCCTCATTTTTATTTCGATGGGTGGAGTTCTTGCTGATATTAATTGGCGAATGCCATTTTTGCTTTATGTTGTTTCATTGGTTGTGTGGTTTATGGCCATGATTTCGGTATATGAGCCTGAACGCACGAAAAAGATAAAGGATGAGAATAGAGATCAAACAATTACAGGAAAAAACAAATTTGATAAAATACCCACGATTGTATTTATTGTTTATGGTGTAACCTTCATTTCAGCATTGGTTTTTTATATGATACCAGTGCAAATGCCCTTTATGTTAAGCGAAATGGAAGGTATTACCAATACCAAAATTGGTTTTGCCATTGCCTTTGTTAATGTTGCATCGGTAACAACCTCATTAAATTATGGCAGGATACGTCGCAAATTAAGTTTTCCGGCTATCATGGCAATTGTTTACTTTCTTGTCTTTGTGGGTTTTATGATAATAAGCCGGTCAAATTCATATATAATGATGATTGTTGGAGTTATCTTTTCCGGCCTGGGGTTTGGACTTATGCTCCCTAATATAAACCTGTGGCTCATTTCACTTGCTCCTGATTCAAGACGTGGTCAGCTTGTAGGTTATCTGAATATGGCACTTTTCCTGGGAATGTTTGGTTCACCCATTGTAATACAACCGCTGGTTGCATACGCTGATTTGTATTTTACCTTTTTCCTGGTAAGTATTATGCTTATAATGATGGCTGTTGTATTCGGTATCTATACTTTAAGGAAAAGAAGCAAATAATTTTTACCTTTCAAACTCAAGGGGTTTACCCCTGAAATACTCAGCAAATTTTCCGTTTTCATATACAAGTTCACCATTGATAAAAGTGTGAGTAGGAGTTGAATTGAAGGTATATCCTTCAAATGGCGACCATTGGCATTTATATAAAATATTTTCCTTGGAAACTCTATATTTTTTGGAAGGATTAAGGATAACAAGGTCTGCATAATAGCCTTTACGTATAAAACCTCTGCGTGAAACGTTAAAACAGATGGCAGGATTATGACACATCCATTGCACAAGAATATGCAAAGGAAGATTTCGAGCAATAAAAGCATCAATCATTGCCTGTAATGAATGTTGCACAAGCGGTCCGCCTGATGGTGATGTAAGGTAAGGATTTAGTTTTTCGTTCAGCAGGTGAGGGGCATGGTCGGTTGCAACAACATCAAGTGTATTATCGAGTAGTGATTTCCACAATTGCTCCCGGTCAGAAAGAGTTTTTACTGCAGGATTCCATTTAATAAGATTTCCTTTTTCTTTATAATCTTCATGGGTAAACCAAAGATGATGAACACAAACTTCGCCTGTAATTTGTTTTTTATCAAGCGATAAGGAATTGTCGAACAGCTTTGTTTCCTGAGCGGTTGAAAGATGTAAAACATGTAATCGTGTGTTGTTTTGTTTGGCAAGTTCAACGGCTCTTGTGGATGAAAGCAGGCAGGCTTCGTGATTGCGAATCTGGGGGTGATCCTCTGCTTTTATATTTTCACCGAATTCATTTCTGTACTTTCCCAGGTTGGCTTTGATGGTTGCTTCATCTTCGCAGTGGGTTGCCACCAGGGTTTTGGCCTGTGAAAAAATTCTTTCCAGCGCATTCTGGTCATCAACAAGCATGTTTCCGGTAGAGGAACCCATAAATACCTTTATACCACAAACTTTCCGTGGATCAATTTTATCGAGTTCATAAGCGTTGTCGTTGGTTGCTCCCATATAGAATGAGAAGTTTGCCATACTTTGTTTCGCTCCGAGCCGGAATTTTTCATCAAGAAGCTCCGCGGTTGTTGTTTGAGGGATTGTATTGGGCATTTCCATAAAGGAAGTAATTCCACCGGCAACGGCAGCCCGCGATTCAGACAGGATTTCTGCTTTATGGGTAAGTCCCGGCTCGCGAAAATGTACCTGGTCATCAATTATTCCGGGCATAAGATAGGCAAACTCCGCATCAATTACCTTTACCTTACCTAGTTTTGAAATGTCGGGTGTTTGTTTGTAAACTTCTGAAATGATATCATCTTCAATGAGCACTGAACCCTGAAAAATGCTCCCTTCATTGATGATAGTGGCATTCACTATAAGTGTTTTCAATGACATGGAATAAAGTTTTAGAAATGTAATGCGGCAATATTAGATATTGCTGCCTTCAAATTTTCTGACAGGTTTGAAAAGGTTTCTCATTCTTAACTCAACAACTCCTAATACTGCTTCTTTGAAAATTCCTGAAGTCATTTTTGAAACTCCATGGGTGCGGTCAGTAAAAATGATAGAAATTTCTTTTATTTTGAAACCGAGTTTCCAGGTGATATATTTCATTTCAATCTGGAATGCATAACCTGTAAATTTAATTTTATCCAGATTAATAGCTTCAAGAACTTCCCTTCGGTAACACTTAAATCCGGCAGTTGTATCCCTTACTTTCATTCGGGTGATAAAACGTACATAAGCTGAAGCATAATATGACATCAGGACTCTGCCCATGGGCCAGTTAATAACATTTACACCATTTATATATCTGGAACCGATAGCCAAATCATAACCATCTTTTGCACAGGTATTGTAAAGTTTGATAAGATCTTCAGGATTATGGGAAAAATCCGCATCCATTTCAAATATATATTTATAGTCTCTTTTCAAAGCCCATTTGAAACCATAAATATATGCGGTTCCTAAGCCCAGTTTTCCCTTTCGCACCTCCAGGAAAAGTCTTTTGGAAAATTCAGGAATAAGGCCCTTAACAATATCAGCAGTTTCATCGGGAGAGCTATCATCAATAACAAGTACGTGGAAATCCTTTTCCAGAGAAAAAATCTTTCGAATGATTTTTTCAATATTCTCTTTTTCTTTGAATGTGGGGATGATGATTAAGCTATCTGCCACTTCCTGGTTGGTTTATTAAATTGAAAAAACTGACAGTTACAAGGAACCGCAAGTTATAAATTGGTAAAGACTTGAAATGCTGATTTTATATTGCTTGTCAATCAAATGGCCAAAATTAAGGTTTTGTTTTTAAAAACAGAAAAAATTTATGCAATTATGTGTAATCTATTGCTATGCAAACGTTAGCAATTTATAAACATTATACTTTAACCTGATAAAAAAAGACTCAAAGGCTTTCAACGGAAAAAAATAATGGGTCTTTTGTGAACTATTTAAATTTAACTCTATTCAGGCAGAAATTAATAATGTTTTTTCTTCAAATTACACACAATTAGATGATGTATTTTGAACTTTCAACCTTTCCTTTGGGTTAAGGAAATGAGCATTTTAAATAAAATACTTGTTTTTAAAAATTCATAAAACACAACTATGAAAAACATATTAATAATTGGGGCGAGTTCAGGTATCGGTCTCGAACTTGCAGGTAAACTGAAAGAAAATAACAATATTTATGCAATGAGCCGTTCGCAGGGTGAATTAGCGGAATCAGATAACATAATATGGAAAGAATTTGATGTGGCGAACGATGAGATTGATACCGGCTTTCTTCCCGACAGTCTTGATGGCTTGGTTTATTGCCCGGGAAGCATCAATCTTAAGCCATTCAGAGGGTTAAAGACTTCAGATGTTATCAGTGAATTTGAACTGAATGCCCTGGGCGCATTCAAAGTTATTCAGGCAGTATTACCAAAGCTAAAGAAATCAGAAGGTGCATCAGTGGTGCTTTTCAGCACTGTGGCAGTGCAGCAGGGAATGCCTTATCATACTTCAATCGCAATGGCCAAAGGTGCCGTTGAAGGAATGACCCGCTCGCTTGCAGCTGAGCTTGCGCCATCCATTCGAGTTAATGCCATTGCACCGTCACTTACCGATACACCATTGGCAGCCCGACTACTCAGTACCGATGAGAGAAAAGATGCTTCTTCCCAGCGTCATCCTCTTAAAAGGGTTGGAACACCCGGAGATATTGCTTCTATGGCTGCTTTTCTGTTAAGCGATCAGGCTACCTGGATTACAGGTCAGATTATAGGTATTGATGGTGGAATGGGAGCTCTAAAAGTCTGATATTTGTTTAACCGGAAATGTGTTGGATTTGCCAATAATTGATTCCAAATAAATGGAAAAGCTTTATTGTAGTTTTTCCATTACAATGCTAAAGATATAAACTGCCTGTATGGTTGAGAAAAATAATAATCTCATTAAAATGGATTTTTATCCGGGTCTTGAGTCAGCTTTTGTAGATGCCAGAAACGTAGAAGTGATGCTTCCCCCCGGTTATGATGAAAATAAAGCATATGATGTTATATATTTTCATGATGGCCAAAATGTTTTTAATGCTGAAACTTCCTTTGCCGGTGTTGCCTGGGAAGTTGATAAGGCAATCAATAAGCTTTTGAAGGAAGAAAGAATAAGACCTGCTATTGTGGTTGCTATTTGGAATACCTCAAAAAGGATGCAGGAATATATGCCTTCTAAACCTTCAGAGTCTGTTCATAAGAAGGCAAAAAAGGCAGGATGGAAACAAAAGATTCTATCAGATGGCTATCTCAGGTTTATAGTAACTGAACTAAAACCTTTTATTGACCATACTTACCATACATTGCCTCATCGCGAAAATACCTTTGTTATGGGGTCAAGTATGGGTGGACTAATCTCTTTTTATGCACTTGCTGAGTATCCGGAAATATTTGGTGGTGCCGGATGCATATCTACACATTGGCCTGAACTTGATGGAGTTTTTCTTGATTATGTAAAAAAAAATCTGCCTCAGCCAGGTAAACATAAACTTTACTTCGATTATGGTACTGAAACCCTGGATGCACAGTATGAGTCATACCAGCACATTGTAGATGAGATGATGAAAGAAAAAGGTTTTACAAAGGATGTAGACTGGCTAACACTAAAGTTTAATGGTGCTGACCATAGTGAAAAAGCATGGCAGGAAAGAGTGCATATACCTCTTGAGTTTCTTCTTGGTAATAAGAGTTTTGACAAAAGTATCCCTGATTCCTAGTTCAATAAAAATAATCATTAAACATGGTTTTTAATATCATTTTTTTACGGGTAGCCGATAATCATAGGTTTGTTTTAAACATGTTTGTGTTTTGAGTGTTATTTTTTTTGATAACCATTATTTAACCAAAATCTAAACCTATGAAAAATCTTTTCAAAACCAACGACATCAAAGGATACATCTTTATCAGACTTATTCTTGGCTACGTTTTTCTGGTGGCAGGATTACAAAAATTTATTTTTCCGGAGAATATGGGCCCGGGACGATTTGCCGATATGGGATTTCCCTTTCCTGAATTTACCGCTTACTTTGTAGGTTTTTTTGAAACCATCGGCGGATTGTTTATACTCTTTGGATTTGCATCGCGACTGGCCGCAATACCTCTTATCATTACAATGATTGTAGCAATAATTACCACCAAATTTCCTCAGTTAAGCGATGGATTTTGGGGTTTTGCACATTCAGCCCGACTCGATATTTCCATGTTGCTTACTGCACTTTTTGTTTTGGTCAACGGTTCTGATAAGAACTCAATCGATAATAAATTATTTGATAAATAGTTTTTGTTGACCGATAAAATTATCTTAATGAAAATATCCCCATTTACGGGGATTTTTTGTTTGATGAACTATGCCTAATTTTGCTTAAATTTATAAGGTATGAAAGATATCATAATCTCAGGCAAAATGAAAATGGCCGATATCATTACCCATGATAAACGCGCCCTTGTATTAATGTCACGCTTTGGAATTGAACTGGGCATTGGTAATCATACGGTAAAGGATATATGCTCAAAAAAAGGAATTGATACCGATTTCTTTCTATTAATGGTTAATATTTTTCTTAATCCAAACTATTTTCCTGATAAAAAACTCAAGAATCTGGATGTTGATATGTTATTGCTTTATCTTGAGAATTCTCATAAATATTACCTTGAAGAGAAAATCCCATATCTTGAGAACCTTCTGGAAGAATTTAAAAATACCGTCAACCATCCTGCTACCGGTCAGCTGGATAAATTTTTCAGGCAATATATTGAAGAAGTTAAGGACCATCTGGCTTATGAAGACCATACAGCTTTCCCGTATGTTGCCGCATTGTCAGAACAAATCAAGAAAAAGCAAATTGATCTGTCTGTTATAGATTATAATATCGGGGTGTTTGAAGAACGCCATGATAATATAGAAGAAAAACTTTCTGACCTTAAAAGCCTGCTGATAAAATATTTTCCACCTTCCAACGACCGGTATATCCGTATTCGGTTGCTCAATGAACTTATGGATTTTGAAGAAGATCTTATCAATCATGCACGAATTGAAGATAAAGTGTTGATACCCATTGTTGAACAACTGGAACAAAAAATTTCTTAATCTCGGCAATGGCAAAAAGCATTATCATAGCAGAACAGTCGGAAATCATACGTAAAGGTTTGGTTTATCTTTCCGAAGCTATTGGTCTTTTCCATTCGGTAAGAGAAGTAGCCTGTGCATCGATATTGAGTGAACATATCGATAAATTTCAACCCGATGTACTAATCATAAATCCTGCTATGGTTACCACAGAAAGCCTGCAATCATTAAAGGAGCAAGCCAATGGTAATTTGAAAATTGCAGCCATGGTATATGCATTATTTGATGATGATCTTATCAATCTTTTTGATGAAGTTATTATGGTGGGCGATACAAGGCAGAAAATACAGCTCAAAATACATGCTTTGCTTGATAAAACCCCATCCGTTAAAGCCAGAAAGCCTGAAGAAGCGCTTTCTTCAAGAGAGCTTGATGTGCTGAAACTGCTGGTTAAAGGATTAAGCAATAAGGAGATTTCTGATAAACTATTCATATCAACCCATACGGTAATATCTCATCGCAAAAATATTACACAAAAGCTGAATATAAAATCAGTGGCCGGACTTACCGTTTATGCCATTCTTAATGAGATCATTTCCATAGATGAAGTATAATAGAAGCTACTATTCATTAAATTTTTATAAAGCTCCAAAAAACACCGCAGGATTCAATAAATATTTTTAGATTTGCAATATTCAAAGCACAAACGTTAGCAAAATAAACCCTTTATGAGCCTTACCAGAGGTTACCCGGTTTGCTTTATTTTATTTCCGTCAGACATCCCTGACAAATTGTTTAATGTGCTTTGATAATTGGGAAATCTCCCGTTTTTTTCCCTTCTAAACTACTTCAAAAGAATATAATTCAACAAGTTAAAGAGTTTTGCATTTGCAGGATTTTTACTTTGTTTTATCAAAACATATTAAATATTATACGTAATGAAAAAATTATCTGTTATTGCTTTTGGTGGCAACGCACTACTTACAGGTGACCAGATTGGAACTATAGATGAACAGGAACAAAATGTATATGATACCTGTCAGCATTTAGTTGGTTTAATAAAAAGAGATTACGACCTTGTAATTGGGCATGGGAATGGCCCCCAGGTGGGCAACGTATTGTTGCAGCATGAGGCCGGAAATAAAATTTACGGATTACCCAAGCAGCCGATTGATTTTTGTGTTGCCGAAACACAGGGTTCCATTGGTTTTATGATTGAACAGCAAATGCGCAATGTACTTGCGGAACATGGTATCGAACGCAATATTGTTGCCCTGATTACACAGGTTGTTGTGGATAAAAAGGACCCTGCATTTCATAATCCCACAAAGCCTGTTGGTCCTTTTTACACCAAAGAAGAGGCCGATAAACTTAAGGCTGAAAAAGACTGGGTATTTCATGAAGATCCCCGTAAACGCGGATGGAGAAGGGTAGTAGCTTCGCCCAGACCTATTCAGATTCCTAACTGGAAAGCTGTTGAAAAACTGGCACGCGAGGGAACTATAGTGATAACTGTTGGCGGTGGCGGAATTCCGGCCTATTATGATGATAAAGGCAAAATGATTGGTATAGATGCTGTTATAGATAAAGACCTGGCTTCATCATTGCTGGCCAATAAAATCAAGGCCGATGATTTTTTTATCTTAACTGACGTACCCAATGTTTATGTAAATTTTCATAAACCTGATGAGAGGAAACTGGAAAAAGTTTCGGTTGCTGAAATAAAAAAACACCTTGCTGACGGGCAATTTACCGAGGGCAGCATGGCCCCCAAAGTAAGGGCTTGTGTTGAGTTTGTGGAAGGTGGCGGCAAGGAAGCCATCATTACTGAAGCTTCAGAACTCGAAAATGAAAACGCAGGTACGGTGATTTTTAGGTAATTGGTGATGGGTGATGTGTGACGGGTAACGGGTAACGGGTAATTGGTGATTAAGGACTAAGCTAAATCCTTATTTTCTTATTTTCTAACTTTCACAACAACCCATTAACCCATTAACCCAATAACCCAATAACCCAATAAATCAAAGTCAATAAAAATCTAAATAAATTTCAAACCTTAAAACATAATAAACTATGGCATTCAATCTTAGAAACAGAAGTTTTTTGAAGTTGCTGGATTTTA
>SKSE01000083.1 GCA_007118135.1 Bacteroidales bacterium
ATACATTGAAGGCAGCGAAGTTGAACTATCAGCTGAACCCATCGAAGGCTGGGTTTTTGAAGAATGGCTTTTGAGCACCGACGAATCTTATGATAATGACAATATTACAGTAACCATCGACCAGAATATAACTGCTATTGCTGTTTTCCGGCAAATTGAAACATCCGTTGCCAGATGGGAAGGCAGATTTCTTTTTGATGTTTTCCCCAACCCGGCAGAGGGAAGATTTAATGTTGTGATGTCACCCTCCAATGGCCCGGTTCATATCAGGATATTCAATATCCAGGGAAGGTTGGTTTACCAGGACCAGGTTGTGAGCACACAATGGGATGAACAGTTTCAGGTTGATCTCAGCAATGAAAGCAAGGGAGTATATCTGGTGCAGGTAAGTGGAGACCATGGAGTCAAAACCAAAAGGGTAATTCTTAAGTAGCAAAAACATTAATACAGAACACCCGGAGATTATGCGTTTGAAAAGAAGGGATCTCCGGGTATTTTTTTGAAAGTTTCCGGAATTTTACAATCCGTCAATAAGTCCTTCCTTGTGCAGTTCTTTTAGAACAATTTCGGTCATTTCGCTCTGGAAAGGAAACTCATAACGTACATCCAGAACATAAGCTTTCAGTCGCATTTTCAAAAATGATCCCTTGGGTACAAGCACATTTGAATACTCAACATAAATGGGTTTATTGAGATAAACATACCTTGATACCTGGGCTGCTTCAACGGCGATCTGCCTTACCCTCCTGGTGTCGATGGTTACCGGCAGAAAAAACTCCGCTACTACCTGACAATTATTATCACTGCTGTTGGCATTGGATATGGCCTGATTCATCATTTCAGAATTGGGGATGGTAACAATACTGTCGTCGGGGGTAACCACGCGGGTTGAACGAAGTCCGATCTCTATCACCTCACCGTAGTGTTTGCCCGATTCTATCTTGTCGCCAATCTGAAAGGGCTTGTCAAACAGGATCATAAGTCCTCCGAAAATATTTTTAAGCAGGTCCTGCGATGCAAATCCAATGGCCACACCTACTGATGCAAAGAAAGCAAAAATGGTTTCGGAAGGCGGTTGAAATATACCACTGATGATGATATATACCACAAACGACCATCCCACAATTTTTATAATGGGCAAAAGTCTTCGTATGCCGGTTTTATAGGCAGGTTTACGTTCAGAAATGATTTTAAGAATTCCTGAAATGGCTTTGATGATAAAATAGCCTGCAAAAATGAAGATCAATGCCCAGAAAATTTTCCCAACAGAAATGATATTGCCAACATCGGGAGCATGCATAATTTCGTCTCTTACACGGCTTGTGCTTTCCGATGCTTCAGATTTTTCTCCTGCAGATTCTGCAGCATCAGGCTGGTCAGCAGATGGGCTATCATTTGCAATGATGGGCTGGTCAGTAAGGGTTTCCGTTCGATCTTCAGTTTCAGGAGCTGCCTGCCCGGGGTTTTGGGCCAGCAATTGATGATTGAAAAATACTAACAGAAAAATCAAGCAGGATATAAATGCCCATAACCGGAAAGTTTTTCTGAAATAAACAGCTGAGTTCATAAATATGTGTATTTTAATTTTTCAATACAATGGTAAAAATAATCCAAACATCAGTGAATCATATTCTTATCCTTCAGAAGCTTTATGGTTTGGCGGTAAAGCAAAGGATGAACGGAGTAAAAGCCCTTATCTTCAATCACAATACCGCGGTCGGTAAGCCGCATCAGAAGCAGATAGGCTTGCCGGCGACTGATGCCCAGCACCTGCGATAGCTGAAATACATCAAGATTTTCATGCAGAATAAGTGCATGAAGTCCAAAAATAACTTCTGCAGGCAGGTTATAAACAAAATGAAAATCAATTCCATCAAGTGAAAGGATATTAATGCGGTTTCCTTCGGTTTTGCCGGCGCATTTTATCCAAAGCTGCAAAGCAAAGGCAATATTCGATTGGGTATGGTTCTGAAGGTGTGTAAAGTACATTTGCTGCAGGTATTCCTGTTGCTGGTTATCATCCTTTTTGGCAAAAGAACGATCCGTCAGATCTGATTTTGAAGGCTTGAAGAACAGATCGTAGCCACTGGCTTTGTGCCTGAGCATTATCACTTTTTTGATATCTTCCGACGCCAGGTTTCTCATGGAAATGAGAACAGGAAAATACCCGTAAAGCCCGATAGCCTTGTCGAGGTAAGAGGAAGCATACAAGCCGCATGTGCATATCCAGAAAACTTTCCTGCTGGTAGCACTGATGATCTCAAAAAATCTTTTCAGGATATTAAATCCCCCGGGTTGCCGCAGATACATCAGGTGTAGTTTATCTACAAATGCTACAAAAGGCTCGCTTTTCTCAATAAAATCAAACAATTCTGCTGATTTCACAAAGGCTTCTCCGTGAAAGCTTTGCCCAAGTAATCCCATCAAGTCTTCTTCGGTGAGGATACGACGTGCCGGCATAACAGAAAAAACAGCAGGCTTTCGCTGAACGTTATCCTTCACAAACATGTGCACAAATGTGGTAATTCCACTACCTTTCTCGCCATAGATGAGAACAGGAGCAAATGCACCCTTCTGCCATTTCTGCCAGGCTTCAACAAGTTTTGCCTTTTCGGCATTTCGTTGAAAATAAAATGTTGATTCCTTTAAAGGTTCAATGATAAAAAGCCGCTTATATACAAAAGGAAGATTTTCATCGGTTTTAACCAGGAAATCACTGATCTCTGTTGAAATATCACCGGCAATTTTTCGGATACCCAACTGCCCTCTAAGATTTTGCACACCTGCATCAACCCTTTTTCGGGCCAGGCGATAAATACTCTTTACCTTTTGAGATGATGATGCAAGTGCTTTTCGGGAATCCACCACCAATTGTCTGCTCTTTTTTATGGCCCTGGCTTTGGCGAGCCGGTAACGGATCTCCTCTACATTGCGATTATCGGTAAGTCCTTTCATCGATGATGCAAACCTGCTTACTGCTTTGTTAATATCCTCATCCAGTTTTGTGGAAAAACTATCAAAGCTTTGAAGCATATCCCGGTATTTCCCGGTTGCTCTTTGAATTCCATCCACTGCCTCACGGAGACTTTCATCCAGTTTGGCGTCCCCCTGCTCATCGAGCATGGCAATGGCCGATTCAAAATTGAAAATGATCATCCGTCCGAGGTCTTCCAGTCTCGAATTGAGAATTTCAATTTCCTGCAATGTGTCGGCTTTGGATTTCAGAAAAACTTTTTTCAGTTCGCCACCCATTTCAAACTCAATTAATATAACCGGCGAGGTGGTCTGCAATTGTTTATATGAATATGCCTTTGATGGATCAAAATCGGTTATGAGAACTCTTTCAGCATTCAGATTATTTAACTCCTTGAGTACACTTTGTTCCGTCTCATCAAGAAGTAGTGGAAAATCCTGTTCGAGAACCACCTTGCTGAGCTCAGGAATGACTTGAGACTGCAATGTTTTAGATGCATTGTACTTTAATTGCAGAAGTTTTTTCCTGGCTTCCCGGATGTCGTCGCTCCTGATATCTGCCTCCATCGATTGAATAAAATCGGGGATCTTTATCAGATGTTCTTTTATAGCTCCTGACCTTGACAACAAGCGCATTCTGAACTGCAGTTTTGCCTTGAGTGAATTGCCCGTAAGAAGATAGATCTCCTGGTTAAACTTCCAGTCATCAGCCAAAGCAAAAAAGGTATTCATGCGTTTTTGCATGACATTTGAAAGCGATTTTTTCAACTTCTTCTCAACCTTTCTCCCTTTATATTTTCTTTTCCTGAGAAACCAGAATTCTGCTGTACCGGCAATCTTAAGGCTCTCTTCAAAAAGCAGATCTGCTTCTCCAGCAGTATTTTCCAGCATTTGGGGAAGTTCTTCTATTCTGAGATGTGTTTGCCTGCGAAGTTCTGCAACACCATCCTTAATGGTTTTCTCCCACAGATCAAAAAGCTTTTGGGCATCCTCCGGTTCTTCTGCAACGTATTTTCCGAATGCATCATAAATCTGATCATCTGATTTCCACAAATCATATACTAACAGATTTGCCACTTTAAGCACATTATCATTCAAAACATTGAAACGCGACAGAAACTCCAGCTCATAATACCACCGGGTTAATTTACGGGCAGGGATGTCCTGCTTCCAGGGTTTTGAAGACTTTCTTTCTTTTTTGAGAAGTGCACGGAAAACATTGCTGAAAGCAACAGGCAGGTTGTAAAAGAACCGTCCCAAACGTTTTATGGACTTCATAAACCGGATCATCCTCCCATCCCCTTCTGTTGCATGAAACCGTTCGGATTCCTGCCTTGAATGCCAGTACCGGGGAGTTTCTTCAACGATCTGCGCCATTGCACTGAAAAATCCGGGAAGAATGGCATCCGGTACTATTTTGGGTCTTTCGGATATCCAGGTGTTAAGCATCCTGAGCATATTGCGCCTATACTGGATATGCTCATGTAAAATTCTGACCTTATCCTGTTTTGGCTGCAGTTGCTTCATTCCACCCAAAAACCTTTCGGTTTCATTAACGTAATCATCGCTAAACTGCAAAACCCGGTGAAAAGGTTTTTCAAGCTCAGGGATCAATGTGTCCTGGTAAATCTCAAGTATTTTTTCCTGATGTTTTTTCAGAATTTCCTTTTCCATGGTAATAGTTTTCCTTAGAAATAATTTTGAAGAAATGCTGCATGCTTACTATTAAGGTTTTTCACATAACAAATCTCATCAAATCCTTTCATTCTGCCCCGAAGGATGTTTAAAGTTAAAATATTTTTTGTCTAAATAAGGAAAACAACAGCATTTATTAGTAAAATTGCAACTTTTATATCCCAATGTATTTGTATCATATTTTCTAAAACCAAAAAAGATGAAACGCATAACATACTACGTTTACAGCGCGATAGTTGCCGGTTTGATCATCTTTGCCTGCAGCGGGCCACAACAAAAACCACAACCCCCTGTAGCCGAGAAAATTGAAAAACAACTGTTCATGCACGGCGATACCCGTATTGATTTTTATTACTGGATGCGTGACCGTGAAAACCCGGCTGTTATCGATTACCTGAATGCCGAGAATGAATATCTGAGAGTGGTAATGTCGCACACCGAAGCACTTCAGCAAAAACTTTATGATGAGATGCTGGGAAGAATCAAGCAGGATGAAAGCTCTGCCCCGTGGTTTCACAACGGATATTACTATTATGTCCGTTACGAAGAAGGTGGCGAATATCCGATTTATTGTCGAAGAAAAGGAAACATGGATGCTCCTGAAGAAATTCTTTTGAATGTGCCTGTAATGGCTGAAGGGTTTAACTACTATAGGGTTGGAAATTACGATATTAGTCCGGACAACCGGCAGATTGCTTTTACTGTTGATACTATTGGTCGCAGGCAACATACTATTTTTATCAAAAATCTTGAAACATCAGAAACACGACCTACCCATGCAGAATTTGCCGCAGGTGATGTGGTTTGGGCTGCCGACAACCAAACCATTTTCTATACTGTGCTTGACCCAATTACTCTGCGTTATGAGCGTGTTTTAAGATATAATACACAGGGTTCAAAAGCCGCTGAAGAAGTATATTACGAAAAGGATGATACTTATTACTATATGGGCGTTTCCAAAACCAAAGACGGAGAATATATGACCATTAGCATGAGCAGTTCGGCCAGCAATGAAACGCTGATCCTTGAATCAGATAATCCTTACGGCAGTTTCAGGGTGTTTGAACCACGGCAGAAGGACAGGCTTTTTGTTGTTGAACATTACAAGGGAAAGTTTTATGTAATCACCAACAAAGATGCCCAGAACTTCAGGCTTATGGAAACCCCGGCCAACAGAACCGGCTCGCGCAACTGGCGCGAGGTGATCCCCCACCGTGAGGATGTTCTGCTTGAGGGAATGTCGGTTTTCAGCAACCACCTGGTTTTGCAGGAACGAAAAAATGGTTTGAGAGAAATGCGGATAATTCGTCAAAATGACGGTAATGAACATTACATCAGCTTTGACGAAGAAGCATATACTGCAGGTATCCACATCAATGAAGAAATGGATACTGAAATTTTCCGCTTCAGCTATACTTCACTCACAACACCCGCTACAATTTACGATTACAATATGAACACCCGCGAGCAAACGCAAATATGGCAACAAACTGTGCTGGGCGATTTTAATCCTGACAACTATGAAACACGCCGCCTGTATGCTCCTGCGCGCGATGGAAAGCAGATTCCGGTTACCATAGTTTACCACCGTGACATTGATCCCACAGGCAATAATCCGTTGCTCCAGTATGGTTACGGATCCTATGGTTTCAGTGTTGATCCGAGGTTTAACTCCAACGCCATCAGCCTTATCGACAGAGGTTTCATTTATGCCATGGCACATATAAGAGGGGGTCAGGACCTGGGCAGGCAATGGTATGATGATGGAAAACTTCTCAATAAGAGAAATACTTTTTATGACTTTATAGATGTATCAGAATTTCTGATTGCCAATAATTACACATCGCCCGAAAAACTTTTTGCATCGGGAGGAAGTGCCGGCGGATTGCTAATGGGTGCTGTAATAAACATGCGACCGGAGCTTTATAAGGGAATCATTGCCGGTGTGCCTTTTGTGGATGTGGTTACAACCATGCTCGATGAAACCATTCCACTTACCACTGCTGAGTATGATGAATGGGGAAATCCCAATATCAAAGAGTACTATGACTACATGCTCTCATATTCACCCTACGACCAGATAACACGGCAGGATTATCCCAATTTGCTTATCACATCAGGTTTGCACGACTCGCAGGTGCAATTCTGGGAACCTACCAAATGGACAGCCAAGCTAAGAGAATACAATACAGCCGATACCAAAATTCTTCTCACCACCAACATGAAGGCCGGTCATGGCGGTGCATCGGGCCGGTTGAGAAGATTGCAGGAAATTTCATTACAATATGCCTTCCTTCTTGATCTGGTTGAATAGACTAACCTATATTTTTTCAACAAAATACTTTTCCGGGAGCAGGGCAAAAACCCTGCTCCTGTCTTTTCCCGGCCATCTCCTTAAAAAACCTTAAAAAATGGATTCCGCTTGCGGCTTTTGGTTATTTTTAAGGCTTCAAAAAATCAACCTTTTAATCTCATTCTCTCTATGTTACCAAAAAGAATCTTACTCCTGGGCCTACTGTTTGTGGCCCTGATTATTTCAGCCTTTAAAAATTCTGACGAACAACTTTTAAAACAGGCCCGACAAATACACAGTGAAATCCTTACGCTTGACAGCCATACTGATACTCCTCTAATGCTTGGAAACCGTGGGCTCGACCTTGGAGCTCGTAATGATCCCCGCCGCGGAGGTGGCAAACTCGACTTTCCGCGAATGAAAGAAGGCGGTCTCAATTCTGCTTTCTTTGCCGTTTTTCTGGGACAGGGCGAAAGCACTCCCGAAGCATGGGACATTGCACATCAAAGAGCTCTTGGCTTGTTTGAAACCATCCACAATGCTCTTGAGCAGAACAGCGATCTTGCAAAACTTGCGCTCACCCCCGACGATGCTTACCGGCTGAAGCAAAAGGGAAAAAAGGCCATTTATATAGGGTTGGAGAATGCTTATCCCATTGGTGAAGTCTTCTCAAGGCTTGAAAAGTACTATGATCTGGGAGCCAGATATGTAACCCTTTCGCACACCCGCAACAATCATTTCAGTGATTCGTCCGACGACCCCGGAGGTTCGGAACATGATGGCCTTTCAGAAATGGGGCGCGAACTTATCAGAAAAATTAACCGTATGGGTATGATGGTTGATGTGAGCCATATTTCAGACGATGCATTTTTCGATGTGCTTGAAACCAGCACAGCACCGGTTATTGCATCACATTCCAATGCGCGCACGGTTTATGATCATCCACGCAACATGAATGACGATATGTTGAAAGCCCTTGCCGAAAATGGTGGTGTGGTTCAACTGTGCTTCCTTTATGTTACCCAACTACCGCCTAATCCACCCAGGGATTCTGCCCGCGCAGAGTTAAGAGAGCGTTATAACAACTTCCAGAATCTTACCGATGAACAAATGGAAGAAGCCCGTGCAGAATGGTATGCCATTGACCGCGATTTTCCGTCACAGTTGCCCACTGTATCTGATATCATTGACCATCTCGATTATATTGTTGATCTTATTGGCATTGACCATGTGGGTATTGGAAGTGACTTTGATGGTGGCGGACAACTGGAAGATTGCTATGATGTATCGGAAATGCATAACCTTACGGTTGAAATGCTCAGACGTGGCTATAGCAAAGAAGAAATTGAGAAAATATGGTCGGGCAATTTCATGCGTGTATTTCGGGCAGCATATGATTTACGGGAAATTTAGTATTATTGCAAACGATAATTATTTCAAACCACAAATCAACAAACATGAAGAAACAAACTTTTATTTTAATGGCATTGGCATTCCTGCTGAGTTTTTGCGGCACGGGTCCCCGCCAGGAGCAACAAACAGAAACCATTGATGAAACTGAGTTTTTGCTCTCCGATAATGAACAGGCATTTCTCAATAACCTGGCGAGTCTTTGCGGGCAATCCTTCCGCGGGCAGGAAACCTATATGCAGGAAGGCAGAGAAAGCTGGGCCGATAAAGACATGGTAATGCATGTAACGGTTTGCGAACCCGGACAGGTACAAATTCCTTTCCACATTGATAATGATAAATCACGCACCTGGATGTTCCTTGCAGAAAATGGCAGACTACGATTCAGGCATGACCATCGACATGAAGACGGTACTCCGGAAGATCAAACCCTTTACGGCGGCTATTCCGATGGAACAGGTGATGCATTCAGACAACATTTTCCGGCTGATGACTATACAATTGAACTGTTGGTAGATACACTAAACCGCGAATGGAACGTAGTTCTGAATGAAGAAATGAGTAATTTCAGCTACCGCCTGCTTTATCATGGGGAGATTGTTTTCCAGGCCGATTTTGACCTTACCAGACCTTTGTAAGACCAAAATATCTTATATGAAAGAAAAGGCCTCCTGAGCGGGAGGCCTTTTCTTATTATGTCAATGATCTCTTTTAAGAGATTTTTCCATGTCTTAACGCAACATCCCCTCTACCCTTTCAAGCTTACCATCAACTTCTGCAGGTTTTAAGCCCATGATCCTTGTGATCAAAGGATAAAGATCAACTACTTCTATGGGTGGATGCCTGTGATTAATTTTAAACGCCGGCCCCATGGCATAGAAGATGGCATGCATATCTTTTTTGGCGTTATCCCAACCATGTGCTCCACCCGTATAAAAGCTGCTCCGGGGCTTTCCCCACCCCAGGCTCCAGGTGCTATCGGCAAGTATTACCAGGTCACCAATTCGTGGGTTAGTACCATAATTGAGTCTTTCGGGTACATCTGCTTTTTTCCAGACTGATATATTCTCGACTTTACTTAAAATGGTATAGGCAGAATCCAGCATACCTGGTTTGGGATTTACATGTAACATGGGATTTCCGCCATGACTTCTTTCGTACCAGTCGCGGGGTGTGTATGCTGAAATATCCACATATCGATCGGGGCTTACTTTGGTCATTCCATGGTCGGATGTTACGATCAGGTTAATATATCTGTAATAGTCAAGAGCTTTGAGTCCATTGATCAGAACACCCACCAGCGAATCGAGGTGTAGCACAAGTTCATCAATTTCCGGACTGTCCGGACCGGTTCGATGCCCCTGGCTGTCGGGTTCCTGAAAGTAAAAGGTTATAAGGCGGGGTCTTGTCTCAAGCGGCAGTTGCAACCAGTGAAGCACTGTATCGATACGTTCGGTAAAAGGAACTCTGCCATCGTAACGCTTCCAGTAAGTGGGTTGTATACCCTGCACAGGTGCTTCTGATCCCACCCAGAAAAATGAAGCTGAGGTTACACCCTGCTTCTCAGCAGTTACCCATATGGGCTCGCCCCCGTAAAAATCGCCGTTCTCAACCGCTTCACGGTCGCCCAACCGATAGGTCAGGCCCAGATCAGGACAGGTAAAGTTATTATCCACTATACCATGATTATCGGGGTACAAACCGGTTGCCATAGTATAATGGTTCGGGAAAGTTTTGGAAGGAAAAGCAGGTTTAATGTATTCGGCCTGAACACCACGGCTGGCAATATAGTCCAGATAGGGAGTTTCAACCCGGTCAGCATAATCCCAACGAAATCCATCCATTGAAAGCATAACCACATATTGCTCAGAGGCAGGAATTATGCTGCCACGCTGCAGACTGCAGGAGACAAAATAAAAAAGCACTAAAACCGGAAGAACCAGAAAAATTCTTTTCATAAATTTATTTTTTAAAAATCAATTATTTAGAAACTAAAGATAGTATTTGATATCGCAAGATACTAAGATAATTTTATATTAATCTTTCATTTCCTGCCACATTATTTTCGATCTAAAAATATAAACACCCTTCAAGGGAAAAAGATTTTTCAACAAAAAAACTTATGTTTCATACTTTTAAAATATTTAGATATTTTTGTTAAGTGGAATAAACTTAAGGCTGATGAATCTAAAAACAAATATTTTTTCTATAAGGATTTTACTTTTAACCCTTTTTCAGCCATTTTTACTCTCGGCCAATGAAACCATAGGTAATCTCGAATCTCGCTTAGAAAGAGCTGAAAACGATTCTCTAAAGATTGAACTATTTTTACTTATGGGAGATCATTTTGAGCATACAGATTATGATGCCACACTCCATTTTTATAATCAAGCTCTTGATTTGGTAAACAACAGGCTTAGTAAATCTATGGATCAAAATGAGGAAGAGACGTTTAAAAATTTAAAAGTTAAGGTACTCAGATATATTGCCATACATAATAAATCCTGGGGAAAATATGATGAAGCTTTTCAGGCATACAAAATACTTGGACAGGCATACCTTGAAATCGACGATTTAGAAGGGCATATAAGTTCGGTTATTTCCCAGGGAAATGTTTTCTATTACCAGGGTATCTATCCCAGGGCAATGGAGTTTTATCAAGAGGCACTGATTCTGTCGAAACAAAACAATTTTTACGGTTTAGTTGCCAATCTGAAACTCAATTATGGCATGAGCTATTACCTGCTTGGGAATTATATTCAAAGTTTATCTTACTTGCAGCGATCGCTTGAATTATATGATAGCCTGGGCATTGAAAATCATATGGGTAGTATATATATGGGCATGGGCAATATTTACAGTGAACTATCCGATTTTGACAATTCAATGAAAAATTACAACATGGCGCTGGAACATTACAGAAAATATCCTGATAATAATGCACTCGCCAATTTACAAATAAGCATTGGAGCACTTTATTATGATTTTCAATTGAATCATAAAGCAGAAGAACACTATCTAAAAGCACTTGATTACGCTATTCTTATGAAAAGTGCCAGGATGAAAGCTCATACCATGCTGAATCTTGGCCAGGTAAATATTCGTAAACTGGAGTTTGATAAGGCTTTAAGTTATTTTAATCAGGCTATGATACTCGCCGATGAAACCAATAATATGCACATTAAGGCTAATATACTCCGAAACATTGCCATACTTTACATAGCTAAATCAGATTACAATATGGCATACCAAAATGCAAGGGAAAGTCTTCAAATTGGGGAATATATCGAATCTGTTGTTGTACAATCTCAGGCCTGGAGGGTACTTTCGGAGATCAGGGAAAAGCAAGGGATATTCCAGGATGCATTGCTATACTTTCAGAATTTTAAAACTTTAAATGACTCACTTCTTGATCTAGAGAAGCAGCGAAAACTCACTGAAATGGATGCTCTTTTCCAATCTGAAAAGCAAATACAGGCAATGGAGTTTAAGCAACTTCAACTGAATACCAGTCAAGCAGAACTAAAGCAGAAAAGACTATTGGCTAATACATTCATTGCAGCCTTTGTGCTCGTGGTTATTTTCGGGATTGCATCTTTAATTTTTTACAACCGAAGAATACGAACCGACAGGCTTGTTATAAAACAGAATAAAATAATCCAGGAAACCGGGGGAAAAAATGATCAACTAACAAAGCAACTGGAGATTCAGAATAAAAGAATAATGCAAATTGAAAAAGAAATTGCAGTTCATGAAAAAAATCTTTATAACAACCTAACCTTTGCAGAAGAGCTAAATAATTTTATGCTTCCGGGCTTTCATGTTTTGCCTGCAACCTTCAATGGCCATGCATTTATGTTTACAAATACAAGGTTGCAGCAGGAGAAAACCAGTTTTTTATGGGTAAAACAACATGAAGATAACTTTGTCATCTCCTTGGCAATGTGCAATTTACCTGGCATCAAGGGCAGCCTTGTAAATCTCTATCTTAACCTTTTGCTTGAAAAATTCTCTCACAGTATTTACCTGAAGGAGCCTGCAATAATGACCGAAAACCTTAATGAACAGATTCAGCTTCTCTCAAATCGGATGGAAATAGATTCATCACAGATAAATATTTCTCTCCTTTGGATAAACAGATCTAATCAAAAAATTGTGTATGCCGGTAAACAAATCAGGCTTTACCTGGCCATTGCCCGTATGCGCAAAGACCTTTCGCATAAGCCAAGATTTGAATACCAGGAACTCCAGAAACTTAGCACTGACAAATCAAATAATAACGGGGATAAACAAACGAGAAACAGTAAAACTACCAGGGTTCAATTAAAAAGATCAGACAGATTGTATCTCATTGGTCATTGTAAAAATAATCACACCGGCGAAGTAGAAACAGATGATCACTTATTTATAGAAAATGAAATTATTCCACTGCTCAACCAAAACCGGGATCATGAGATTTCTTATCATAAAACCCTTTTAAAAGACTATATGGTTTCAAGAGAAGAAACTGATGAATTACCCGATAATATGAATATTATCGGGATCGAACTTTGATACTACCAACGTATATAACCCAGCCTTTTAAGACCTTCGCTTTTTCTCGGATTATCAGAATATCCGAATGAAACGGTAAGTGACCATGCATTACCTGCAAATGAACTACCTCCCGGATTGTTATGCTCAAGTACAGAAAAGGTAGGTCTTATGCTCAGCCAGGTGCGATTGGAAAAAATATATCTGTAAGCAGGTCCGAATGAAAAGCTAAATGAACCAAAGGTAATGCGATCAGGGTCCTGACCATCTTCTACCAGCTCAATCAAATCATAACCTACACCGGCAAATAGTTCAATATTATAATCTGAACCCTGCACCAAAACCCTGCTCCATTCAGCTCCAAGATAGCCTCCCTGAAAATTGGATGTTTTAACAAGGGTATCCTGCAAAACAATGGAAACCGGATTACCGGTTTTTCCGAACCTGAAATCAAATACTGCATCAAAATAGTTCCAGCCCTTTTTTAAACCCACATTTACACCCAAAGAAGGGTGTGAGCCCAGAATATCGAGGTCGGCCATAGGGAACCACATTCCTGCCCTGATACCGATATTGAATTCGGGTAACCTGAGCAGCTCATCCCGCCTGTTGCGGTATTCTGCTGCCAGGGTGGATTCCTGAAACTCTCCGTCACGCAATGCAGCAAAAAATCTTTCAGGCTCTCCGGCATACATTTCAAGCATAAAATATTCAATAGTACCCGGTGTGACCCTGTTGATCAACCGGGCTGCCTGGCGCATGGTTTGCCTGTCGAAATCTTCATTAATGGGAACATACCCAAAGAAGTCCTTATGAAAGGCATAATAATCGGCCCTTTCTGCAGGACTTTTTTCAGCAATAAGTCTGTATCTGATCTCAAAGACAATGGCCTGCTCAAGAATCGAAGTGCCTTCAAGTGCTCCCTGAAACTGCCCTGCTGCAATGAGCTGCAAGGCACGGGCACGAAACACCGGTTCGGTGAGTCCGCACTCTTGCTCCCATGCAAACAGCAACAGGCCAAGAGCTTCATCATCGCCATCCAACATGGCTCTGGCCACCTGTATTGAGTAGTTTTCAGCTTTCTCAGCGCAGTTCTCAGTAGAATCCTGGGCATATAAAGGACCAAAAAACAACATAAAAAAAAGGAGCCAATGCAAATTTTTCATTTGGAAGAGATTAAAGCGGAATTCAAATATAAGGATAATCGAATAATATGAGGCAGGATGTATTAAAAAATCAAGCTTTACAAAAAATGACTTCAAAAAAACAACCCGACAATAAGAAAGTATCATAAATTTGTTAGCACAAACCCCTTGAAAGACAATTCAAAAGAACCTCAACTTGCAACTGATAATTTCTTTAAATGAAAATCGCACTAACAACCATTGGTTCGCGTGGAGATATTCAACCCTGTATAGCGCTGGGGATTGAACTTCAAAAACGTGGCCATCATACCGCCATATTAACCCACCCCTGGGCAAAACAGATTGTGAATTTTTACGGGCTTTCGCATATCCCGGTTGGAGATGATATTGATATCAATGACACTGCAAGGCAGTTTGTGGAAAACTCATCCAACAACCTGAAAGGATTCAGATTCGCCCTGAACTTTATTTTCAGCAGGTTGAGAAATTGCCATAAAGATTTCCTGGCAGGTCTAAAGGATTTTGACCTGGTTATCGGGCATGGTATTGTTGGAAAAGGCGAAGCAGATATGCTTGAAAAGCCCTTTGTTACAGTTTCCATTGAAACCATGGGACTTGAAAAGGAATACTGGAAAACGAGGAATTTCATCAGGGAAGCAGCCTTGTTCCTGTCTGATAAACTTATGGGAGCTCTCTTTGGAAAACCTTACCTGCAATTTCGCAAAGATATCGGGGCACCCCCGCCGGGCAAAAAAGATAAGTACCCCTATCTGGCTATAGTTCCCATTCCGGTGTTATTACAGAAACCCCATCGCGCCTGGAAAGAAACCACCGAATTAACCGGGTTTCTTTTCGCCGAAACACCGGATGAATATAATCCGCCTGAAGATTTACAGGGTTTTTTAAAAAACAGTGAAAAGCCCATCCTGGTTACCTTTGGTTCCATGTTTCATAACCATGAACAGACTCTTCAATTATTTAATGTGATTTGTGATGCACTGGCAAAATCAAGATCCAGAGCCATCCTCATTATGCCCGACCTGAAACAGTTGGAAATTGCAATTCCTGAAACCATCTTTTTGGCTGATCAGATTCCTTACAGCTGGTTGCTTAATCATGTTACACTTGTGGTCCATCACTTTGGATTTGGCACCACTGCCGAAGTATTGAAAGCCGGACTTCCTTCCATACCCATACCCCATATCTTTGACCAGAAAATCAGGGCTTCAAAGATCTTTAAAAAAGGCTATGCTCATAAACCCCTACAAATTCATAAAATCAACGCCGACATCCTGGCAAATTCAATTATCCAAACTCAAAATGATGCGGAATTGATAAAAAAATGCCGGAATGCAGGAAAGGAGATCTCAAGGGAGAATGGAGTAAGTAAAGCAGCCGATTTGATTGATAATTACCTGAAAGATTACTGATACAGTATACTCTACCAAAATTCACTACAGATTCACATGTCAGATTTTCATTCATTTGACTAAATATCAACGAAGTATTTTTTTGTAGTTGAGCAGGGTGTTAAAGTCTTGCAATTGTTCTTTATCTTTTATGTCAAAAGTAAGTGGAATGAGTTTTCCTATTGGGTTTGCGTTGGCAAATGAAGATTTAACTTCCTCACTAATACTTAAATCCAATACACCCGAACGAGTTTTTTCAGTGAAATAAAAACTTGCTTTAATGAAACCCTCCCAGGCAGAAATCCAGACCATTGTTTTTTTCTTGAAAGTAGCTTTTCCCAACCAGGCTTTTCCATCTTTATAGTATCTCCATTCAAGGTCAATTCCTGCGTTTAAAAAACTTTGGTCAATTTTCTTCAATATGTTATAAATGGATTCGTCAAGAACAGACTTGAATAATTCTTCCGTAGGCTCTTGTTCAGGATTTCTGAGAAGTTGTTTGGTAGTTTCTTCTTTCATTGTGCTATTTTTGGGGGAGCTTACCATACCGCATGTTGCGTTTAGTGATTATTTTTCATCTTTCGTCAAATAGCCGTTTGCTGCAAACGGGCATTCCTATCCCCTATTCAATATTTCCTGAGCCCGGTCTTCTTTTATAGGTGTAGGTAATCGTGCCTCCATTTCGCTTTTCTTTAGCAAGAAATCCGTCTTCGTTATAGGTGTATTCGTAGTTTACATAATCTGAATTTACAGATACCAGATTATTCAAACTGCAATCACTAACGGTAACATAATAATACCAAAGCCAAAACCATCTTGGGGTTGCGCAGTGATAAAATGGTGATTTCTTATCATCATATGTGTAGATGTTTGTACCACTTTTTTCAAATTCTTCATCGTGGGATGTTACTCCGATAGCGGTATAATCTGCCTGGGAAAGGTTTCTGTTTACCCATTTATAATTATAAGTAGTATTCGACCAACCATGGGCCATTTTAGGACGCCAATAATAGGTGAGTTTCTCAGGAAGCTCTTCAGTATTCAACTCTATTTCGTAACGACTCATGCCATAGTCCCAAAAAGAGATTTTGTTGCCTTCTTTTGTAAACCCGGGACGATAAAAAAATAAATATTGTACATTAACCCAAAGCACGGATTCCAGGTCACCGTCGTCGTCATAGGTAAGCGTCATCACAGAGCGAAGCGAATCATTGCTATCGTAATGGTTACGTTTGGTAAGGCGGTGCTGTTCATCGTATTCGAATATATACCAGCTTTCGTCGATATGCTGCTGCATTTTTTCCAGAAGTATTACGTCTTTTGTTTTGTCGCCTTGCTGTATTACTGCAATGGTTTTGTCTTTTACGTCTTCACCTGCAACGGTTATGGTAGCGTAACGCTCTGCAAAATCATCGTTGACCTGCGCTGTTAGGGTAAGTGTGCCATCGTTCCTACCGCTTGCGGGTGTAACGGATAACCATCCACCCGCCTGTTTTATCTCTATACTCCAATCCGTATCAGAATAAATATTTACAGTTTTTACTTCTGTCGGATTTATCGCAAATTCAACGACTTCCATTTCAACTGCAAGTTCTTTGTTATCTTTTTGGCAAGATGCCAATCCAACCAAAACAGCAATGAATGCTACTGCTATGTTTTTAAAAGCTTGTCTTTTCATCTGTATACAAATTAGTTTAGTGGTTAGATTGACAAATTATACATACATCCCTTTCATTTACTTTTTTGAGCGAATTGTGCTCATGTATGCTTCATCCCAATGTGATTTTTCTTTCCCCGAACTATAGCCAGAAGCAAATCGTATGTCGCTTTATCAACAGGAAGTTCGGTATTCTATACCATTTCTTATAAAATCAATCTCTTCGCGGTAAATAATCAAATAGTCAAATGAATTAACCATATTTTTTTCTGATGAATTCTTAATCCCTCAGGCAACGTACAGAGAGACCCTCATTCTTAAAGCCAAGGAGCCTGTAAACATCGCTGGGATAGTAGGACATGCGCCGGTACCAAGCGTTATAGTCACCATACTCGGTAGCACTCCACCAGAAACCGTCGAGCCCCATGGTGTAGAACGTACCACTGCCGCGGGTGCCGCCCGGAAAGGCTGTAAAGCCTGTCACGTTGGTTGCACCGCCATTGGGGGCATGCCATAAACCTGTGCCGTCCTCGATAGTACCGGTTGCTTTTAGTTTACCTCCCGCATTTTTTTCGCATCCTAAATAGTCAATTAATTCTGTCCATTCATCATCGCCTGGCAAATGCCAACCGGCAGGGCAAGCATCCATAGCAGTTTCCCAGTCGTATAGGTAGCCATAAGTTTCTATATTACTGTTGTTATTAGCGTAAGCCCAGAAATTTCCGCTTGATGGCGCATAAACCAGGTTCTCTGCCATCCATTCCTGGTTGCCAATGATTACAGTTTGGTAAGCCTTACCATCTCGTGGGTCAATAAAACTTCCAAAATTAACTTCTTCTTTTGTTGTAAAAGTTATTACACCACCATAAGATATTCCTACACTATTAGTAGCATAGGCTCTTATATAGTAGGTTGTATTTGGTTCTAAACCCATAATGCTGCTTGTAAAACTGCCTGCACCATTACCATCTTCGGTTTTGTTGTCATCAATAGTCGGGTTTTCGTTTGTGCTCCAACAAACACCACGGGCTGTTACTATTGCTCCTCCATCATGGGTTATATTACCTCCCGACATGGCTGTAGTTTGGGAAATACCTGTTACCTCTGTTGTAGATAGGACAGGAACGTCAGCATCTTTATCGCAACTAATTGCAAATACTAAAAATAATCCCATAAGTAAAAATAGTAATCTGTTAAATATTTTTTTGTTTTTCATTATTGCCTCTATATTTAACTGTTAGGAATTATTTCAATTAATTGTTTTTGTTCAATGCAGTGACTTGGTAGTGATTTCGGGAATGAACGCCAACTCATTTACACCAACAAATATATACGACTTTTTTAAATGAGATCTGTTTTTTCGGGTTTATCAAACAGTGTTGCCGGGGGAAGGCTTTTGGTCTTTATTTCCTTTTGGATAGCTCAAACCCAATATTTCATTGGGGATTAAAATCCTCCAGTCACCATGCCGGGTTAAGTAAACGGCCCAAAAAAAGCCCCGCAGAAAACATCTGCGAGGCTGTTATATCTTTTGTGCCCAGAACAGGACTCGAACCTGCACGTACTTGCGTACACTAGTCCCTGAAACTAGCGCGTCTACCAATTTCGCCATCTGGGCCAATACGTTGAAGATCTATATTTTAATGGAATTGTGCCCAGGACAAGACTCGAACTTGCACGAGCTTACGCTCACTACCCCCTCAAAGTAGCGTGTCTACCAATTTCACCACCTGGGCTTTTTGTTACATTTTCTATTGTTCAGTAAGGAAAGACCGTTAAAAATCCCTTTTTGAAAATGTGTGGCAAAGGTAAGAAAAGTTTTATTTCACACAATAGCTTTTATTGCATTTTTTACATTGTTTTTTGTTAGGTTTGCACAAACATTTTTTGCTATGACCAACCCAGAGGAAAATCCCGTTATATCGCGCCAGGTGCTCGAAATGATAACCGTAGCGCATGAATATTGTTTGTTTTTTGAGGAGGCCGAAAAATATCCGGCACAGGAAATTTTCGCTTACTTCCAGAAAATCGGTCCGCTGCTCTATCTGAAAGGAGCCATTTTACCAACCGGAATCAAGGCAGAGCCTGAATATATGGAGCGGTTTGTTACTGAAGAGCAATGGGAAGGTATTTTTAAATCCCTTAGAGAGAAATTTGGCGAAGAGGATGTGTATTATGTGCATAATCACAACTACGATACTGAAGAAGTAAGCCTGGCCGATAACCTGGCCGATATTTACCAGGATATGAAGGATTTTGTTATGCTTTACCAAAAGGCTCCCATTACCAGTAAGGAGTGTGCAGTGGCAGAACTGCAAAAACTTTTTGAAAACCATTGGGGCTTAAGAGTTCTACAAGCTTTAGGTTATGTACACGGTAAAATATATCGCGATAGTATTGACCCCGAACTTTTCTCTGACGAAGACCTTTCGGATTAATAAAAAATCTCCCCGGATTATCTCAACGATAAAACCGGGGAGCTGAAGTCTTCAATCCCAAAAAATAACATTACCTTATCATCATTTTTTGAGCAACTACTTCATCAGAGTAAAAAACCACATTGTATAGTCCGGGGGGAAGGTGCGGAATATTTACAGTTGTAATATTTCCTGAACCTACTATTTTAGAATGGATCACCCTGCCCTGCATATCGAAAATTCTCATTTCCACATCCTGATTTCCCTGATAATCGATTTGAAAGTTTCCATTGTTGGGATTGGGATAAAGTGTGAACCGCTCTTCCGTATTCCTTTCAATATGGATGCTAACGGGCGAAAAATACTCAAAAGTGCCGTCAAAATCGGACTGTTTAAGGCGATAATAGGAAATACCCGAATAAGGATCAGTATCTGTTGCAGAATAATATTCCGACTGGCTGGTAGTTCCTGAACCATTTACGTAAGTAAGGACTTCCCATATTTTTCCATTAACACTTCTTTCAATCGTAAAAAAATCATTGTTAATTTCGGAAGCTGTAGCCCATTCAATCAGAACTTCGCCATTGGTCATTTGTTTTGCATGAAACGATAGTAAGGAAACAGGTAGTGGATTATCAGAATTTCCTGCCGTCCAGCGACTAAAGCTTTCAACCTGATGAGCAACAATTTTTCTTTCAGCAGCATTCACTTCAGATGGCACCCAAACCCATTCCATCCCAGAATAATAATCATGGCTAACACTTTTGAACAGAGCAAAATTGGTTGACTCATCATACAGGTTCAGCTCTCCGATAAAATAGTGAAATATAATCGTTGCATCGAGATTTTCATTATTTTCCGGGATGATGTCGAACCATCTGAGAATACTGCGCGAATCATCAGAAAAGTTTAGTTCGCCATGACCTCTTCTTATTATGGTTGTACCCAGGTCTTGTGATGTTTCAATTTCAAGGCCTATTCCACTGATTTCTCCGGAAGGGTTGTTTAGATCCCTCAGCATTTCAATATAACCGCTGCTTCCAAATATCCTTGATGATCTGTTTACCGATTCAAGCTCTTTAAGTTGCGAATTATCTCCCATGAAAATATGGAATCCGTTGAGATCAAGCAAACCATTTTCCATGTGCAAAAGTCCGTTCACATGAATATCACCTTCAAGCCTTAAATTATTGAGATTATCTACTGTAAGATTGTAAAATTTTAAATTAGACAAATTCTGAGTTGTGCTACCGCCCATTCTAAGCGAGCCTTCTCCAGATATACTTGCAGCAATCTGATCACTTTTCAGCTGCCCTGTTATAGTTAAAGTTGAATTATTATCCAGCATTAGTTCAGTATTGCCTTCCATAATAAGTAAGTGCAGACTTTCGTTGCGAGAAAGCAAAGGATATGAACCAGCTGAGAATGGAATCATTACTACTGAGCCGGAGGGTGGCACTGATTGTAAATTCCAGTTTCTGGGATTATTCCATTGATTGCTATTATCCACAGGTGACCATACCCAGACTTTCCCGGGATTAAACAAATTAATCAGGACAGGATACATTTCGTTTTCGCCTTCAATAATTTGCCAGGTAGAGTTAAAGTCCCATGAAACGTATGATGAAGGTTCATTCATTAGCTCTGTTGTAAGTCCTGTACCCCCTGCACTGGTAGCCTGGCCCGAAGTGGTAATATTCCAGTAGGAATTGGTAACAGTTCCGGCATTTGCACTAATACCTTTCATACCTACCAATCCTCCAACAAGAGATATGGAATCAGGAACATTTACTGCTCCAGTGGAATAGGAGTTGATAATAATCCCACGCAATTCAACGCATCCTGCCAATCCTCCTATACGGGTTCCTCCCGGAACAAAAACTGAACCCCTTGAATAAGAATTCGAAATCAAACCTTTTTGATTACATCCCACAAGACCACCAAATTTGTCTTTACCCGTTGCAGTGGTTGTTCTAAGCAATACTTGTACTCTTGCCCATGATTTATTTATAACCGGTCTGAAGCTTTCAGAAGCTCCTGAATTAATGATATAACTGTTATTAGAACCGACCAATCCGCCTGTAGCCCCATCACCACTTACAATTCCCAGGTAAACATAGCAATTCTCAATGCGGGTATTCTGATTTCCCGTAACTCTTCCCACAAGAGCACCGGTTCCTCTGCCTCCTGCGACATAAACATTGTTTAATCCCAGATTTTTTATGGTTGTAGCTCCATTATTTTCCAAACCAATATGACCAAACAAACCAACATTTGGCATACCTGCCCGCAAAATATTCAGATTTTTTATCTCATGACCGTTACCATCATAATGTCCGGTAAACCTTAATGAGCTTCCATTGCCACCAATCGGGTTCCAATTGGTGATAGTATTATTAGGTGGTATGCTGAAATCAATATCAGCATCCTGACGGAAATATTTATCGGGAAAGTCTCTGACGTTGTTAAGGTGTATGGCATTAAGAATGATAAAGGGATCGTCCTCCGTGCCGCTTCCACCGGCAAACTGACTGTAAGCATGAATGTTACATACAAAAACCGAAACAATAAGTACTACAAGTAACGCGAAAATCTTTTTCATAACTTCCTAATTATATTGCATTTATGTATACTTATTTTAAAGTCAAAGGGTTACATACAAAGAAAAGTTAGCAGCAATTTATTTCCAACAGTGTAAATACGTGAAATTCAAAGTTGTTAATAGGTAAAAACACTTGGTAGCATACTAAACGTTTTACTGGGTTTATTTGGGGATTTTACTATAAAATATACAGGTAGTTATTATAAGGCAACAGTAAAATTATTTTTTATTAGGGTAAAGACTTTCAAAATTATCATCTTCTACTTTTGAATTGATTAATAATAACTTGAGTGTAATCAAAGCATGAAAAACCAAAAAAAGTAAAAAACATTCGGGATTTATGAATTGTTATTAAATTCGCAGTTCTAATAAAGCATAACCTAAAACATCCAGCCGAATATGAATCTTAAACGACTTTTCTATACCCTGATAATCACAGGAAGTATTTTAAGCTGTGCTATTGCTGAGAAAGGACACCATATTGAAGTAACTGTTGCAGGATTACAAGATACCACTTCCATGCTGGCATATCATTTTGGAAACCGGCAGTATATTCATGATACAGTAAAAGTTGATCATGAAGGAAGGTTTCGTTTCAAAGGCGATGAAAGGCTGGACCCTGGCATGTATATGGTTGTACTACCAGGGCAGCAGTACTTTGAGATTATTGTGGATAAAAATCAGCATTTCAAAGTTGAAACTGAGATGGACAATTTCATCAATACAATGAAATTCGAGAATTCACCTGACAATGAAACTTTTTATAATTACATGCGCCGGCTTAGTAGAGAAAATCAAGTGATAGGGCCTGCCCGTGAAGAACTTCAGGACCCATCAACTTCTCCCGAGCGGCAAGCTGAATTGCGCAACCTGCTTGCAGAGGCAAATGCCAACGTTAAATTGCTTCAGGATGAAATCATTAAACAATCGCCTGATGGCTTGTTTGCCCAAATACTTATGGCACAAAAAGAGCCGGAAATGCCCGAAGTCCCTTTAAAGGAAGATGGCACCCCCGACAATGATTACATGTACCAGGTATACAAACGAAATTTCTGGCAGAATATCGATTTTTCGGATGACCGTATTTTACGCACACCGGTATTTCATGCAAAACTCAATCAGTTTTTTACCCGGGTTCTTATTCAAATTCCCGACAGCATAATTGCCGAAGCAGACAAACTGGTTGAAAAATCCCGCGCGCACCCCGAAATGTTTAAATATGTGGTATTCTTCATAACCAATACATTTGAAAGATCACAGATTATGGGCATGGATGCCGTTTTTGTGCACATGGTAGAAAACTATTACATGACCGGTGAAGTCGATTGGGTAACCCCAGAGCAACTTAAAAGAATTTCGGAACGCGCCATGAGTCTCAAGCCTTTACTTATAGGAAAAATTGCTCCTGAAATTACCATGTTTACCCCTGAGCGCAAGCCACTGAGCCTGCATGATGTGGATGCCAGATTTACGGTTCTTTATTTCTGGGATTCTGAATGCAGCCATTGTAAACGCCAAACGCCGCTTCTGAAAGGATTTTACGAAAGACTACAACCCAAAGGTGTGGAAATATTTGCTGCCAATACTGAAGCAGACCGCAATAAATGGCTGGATTATGTTGAATCAAATGGCCTTGAATGGATACACGTTAACGATCCTGCAAATACTTCAGGTTTTCGCGATAAATACGATATCTGGGCTACACCACTGATTTTCCTGTTAGATGAGGACAAACGCATCATAGCCAAAAGAATAACTGTTGAACAAACTGAAGAGATTATCAACAGGGAACTGGCAAATTGAAATCTTCTATTCTTTACCTGTGTTCTTCCCGTAAAAGATCCATTATAGTTTTTACAGGATTGAAAGTAATTAAGGGCACTTCCACAAACATTGTGTTCCAATTTGCCATTGCTCCATTCCATAGGCCTGGCAACTCCTGTGCTTTAAGATCTTTACCATCCTTGCTTTTGTAACTGATAAAGCCGGTTTCAGGGTCAACAAATTCAGTGAGATTGTAGCCCTTTCCGGTATGATCTTTTAAAGAACAAACCAGGTCAACAGGGTTAAAATGAGTTGACTGCTCAAAAATCTTTTTTTGTTCCTCATCCTTATGGTCAACCTGTGAAGATTCAACAATCTGCAATGAGCGAGTTCCTGATTTGTGATTCATCACCCAGAAGGGTCCACCGCCGGGCTCACCCACATTTTTTACCATACCACAAATACGTATAGGACGATCAAGAAGTTTTCTCAGCAAAGGGACCCCGGTATTATAATCCTGTGGCAGGATTTTCTCATCAATAAATAGGTGCTCGATAGCAAAAGTGCGTGTAACAGCATAGTCATCATCAGCAAAGTTTCCACTATCAATTTCACGGAGTATTCTGAATACCTTTTTCTGAAGAAAGAGTAAAAGCCCACCCAGTAATTTTTTGTAGGTATAAGTTTCTTCCTTCAGATGATCAGGCACCACATTATCGATATTTTTAATAAACACCAGATCTTCAGTAAGTTCATTAAGATTCTGAATCAGTGCACCATGTCCGCCCGGGCGAAACAGAAGTGAACCATCGCTATCGCGAAAGGGATTATTTTCCATATCAACAGCCATAGTGTCGGTTGAAGGTTTCTGAACCGAGAATCTTACTTCAAAACTTACTCCGAATTTTTCTTCATAGTTTTTGATAACGCTTCCTACATGATTGATAAACCGTCCCCTGTGTTCAGGTGAAACAGTAAAATGAAGCTTTACAACACTATTGGATTTACGAACATAATTAGCCCCTTCTACAAGATGCTCTTCCAGTGGAGTTCGACTGAAACTTTCATAGTTGTGAAAACGAAGTAAACCTTTGGGAAGCATGGCATATCCCAAACCTTCATCATCCAGTAAATAATTGATTAAAGGCAGAAAGTCCTTATTATCATAAAGAGCTTCGGCATTCAAACCTTTCTCCTTTAGTATTTGCACCAGATCATCCCAAAAAGCAAAAGATTTCATTTCCCCAAAAAAACGGGCCGCTTGTTGGTCAGAAGCTGCAATATCTTCAGCAGCAGAACCTTTTCGAAGCATATCGCGCCAGCTAAAAAGATCCTTAAACATACGTGTTGCGGCACCACTTGCAGGAACAAACTTCACAATATCCAGTGCCGGAGAATTTTTTTCATAAAATTCCACATACTCTTTGAGTTGGTCATTGTCAATCTGAATGATTCCATCACCCAAAGTTGCAGGTGCAGCAAGTTTTACAAAAGGGAACCCCTTTTCAAAATTCCGGATTTGGTCTTTTGCCATATAAACGGAAATACCTTTCCCCTTTAATTGCTCCAGGTCATTTTCTGTAAACATAAGCCTTGTGTTTTAAGATGGGTTACAATACAATTGTATTTCATTGAATTCCTTGCAAATAAATCATGTATTTGCAAGCAGATCTTCATCTCTTACCAACATAAGAATGGATGAATGAGGAACGATAAAATATTTTTCGTTATTAAACTCTATTTCGAACGAGCTGTCTTGAAGAAATACAGCCAGGTCTCCCTCCGTAGCCTGTAAAGGGAAGTATTTCAGGTTATCGCGGGTTTCCTTCCATGGTTCATCGGTTTCCACAGGTGCCGGTATTGGATATCCCGGTCCTGACTTTATAACGTAGCCGCTTTGTATTTTTCGTTTTTCCTCAACCCCCGGGGGCAGATACAGCCCTGCCTTGGTTCGCTGTGTTGCGGTTTTGGGCTTTATCAGTACCCTGTCGCCTATGAGAATAAATTTCTCAAGATTTTCACCTTCTATCTTCAATAACATAATAAAAATTTTATACCCCAATCAAATCTTCACAAACCTAAGTTTTTTTTATGTAAAAATAAAATTTTGATTTACGATATATGAAGATTTTAATTGTTATTTCCCAGATGGTATATTATGGGTTTTCTTACAAGGTAATAAGTCGGTTTATTGCCATATTTTAACGATGAAAATAAAAACAATTGAAAGGGTTTGTACGTTAGGATAGATATAAAATTTATTTTATCTACTTTGTTAAAAATGAATATTTTAAACTTCCAAAAATATAAGATATGCAAAAAAGACTTTTATTAATCAGCAACTCAACAAATTACGGGGAAAAGTACCTGGCTTATACCCGGAATTACATTTCTGAGTTTCTGGGTAAGGATGTCCGCAATATTGCTTTTATACCCTATGCAGCGGTGGATATTTCATACGTAGAATATACCAATCAGGTTAATGATGTTTTTTCTGAACTGGGATATACAGTAAAATCAACTGAAGACATTCAGGGACCACAAAAAATAATTGAGGATTCAGATGCAATTGTAATTGGCGGTGGTAATACATTTCATCTCATTCATTATATGCATGAAAAGGATTTGATTGACATTATTATTAAAAAGGTTGAGAACGGTACCCCTTTCATAGGTTGGAGTGCGGGAAGCAATGTTGCCTGCCCTACCATAAAAACCACCAACGACATGCCTGTTATTCAACCCAAAAGCTTCGATGCGTTATCGCTGGTTCCTTTCCAGATCAACCCTCATTATACAGATAGTCGCATTCCCAATCATAATGGTGAAAGCCGGGAGGAAAGAATACGGGAATTTCTTGAGCTTAACCCCGAAATGACAGTGGTTGGACTTAAAGAGGGTTCCATACTAAAGATTGAAGGTGAAACAGTTAAACTACTCGGTAATAAAACGATGAAAGTGTTCAGAAAAGAACAACCCACACTCGAATATGACCCCAGCACATCACTGGATTTTATTCTGAAATAATAACAGATAAAATGCTACATTCAACCCCATACTTGCTATATTTGCATAGTATGGGGTTTTAATTTTAAAATTTTTCATCTCAGTTTTTTTCATACCAAATCAAATTTTATGAATTTTCGTCCGGAAAATTTGCCGGGTCCCGAACCGGTGCCAGGCCCTTTGAAAATCCTGAAATTGCAGGCATTACATGGTGCCGGATATTACAGTGCCGGACCTGTAATCATTATGCAACTGGATCTCGGAGAATTTGACGAAGTATTCACGAATACCATCAAAGGATTTTTTGAAAAACTTAAAGACATACTACCCGGACTTGAAGAACATCACTGCAGCGAAGGTGAAACAGGTGGTTTTTTTTCCAGGTTAAAAGATGGTACACTTCTAGGGCATGTTGCCGAACATATCGCCATCGAATTACAAACTATTGCCGGTATAGATGTGAGCTTTGGGAAAACCCGAAGTACAGGTAAAAAGGGGGTTTACAATGTGGTTTTTCGTTTCCATTCCGAAGAAGCTGGGTTTTATGCAGCCAAAGCCAGTATAGATATTTTGAATAAAATTCTTACAGATCAGGATATAAATGTAGAACTCTATATAGGCGATTTGACTCATATCAGGGATAAAACCGCACTCAATCCCGGTACTCTGGCCATAGTAAATGAAGCACACGAAAGAAATATACCTGTAATCCATCTCGAAAAGTACAATCTTATTCAATTGGGCACAGGAAAATTTCAGAAACGAATCCGGAATACCATTTCCTCCGACACACCTTTGCTGGCTGTTGAAAATTCAAGAGATGTATTTTTAAACAATCTCATGCTTGCCAATGCAGGAATACCTGTTGCCAGAACCATGAAAACCAGGATTAAAGAGGAAGCTATTGAATTTTGGAAAAACCTTAATAAACCCGTTACGCTAAAAACATCGGGCAAAAATGGTATTTCCAATTATTTTCCTGCTCTAAACAACCCTGAAGTTATCAATTCGGCTTTTGTGCTCTGCAAAAATCACAGTGATGAAATCCTGGTGCAGGAGCAAGTCCCTGGCTTAATTTACCGTATCCTGGTAATAGATGGGCGGTTTGTGGCTGCAAGCCAGTTGCAACAACCTCAGATTATTGGTAATGGGAAGGACAATATTGCCCGTCTTATAGAAAAACTCAATGAAGAAAAAAACCGGCAGCCCGATAAAAAAGGAAGTCTTGACGTACTTCAACCAGGAGATGAAATGCTTGAAACACTTTCTTTTTACGGTTTTACACTGGATGATGTGCCCGAAGATGGAGTTAAGATAGTACTTAGCAACAAGCCAACCATGAAAAGTGGCGTACTTCCTTCGGATGTTACCGGTATTGTACATCCTCTTAATCGCACCATTGCTGAACGTGTGGCAGAAATTAGTGGTTTAAAGGTCGCAGGAATAAATATGGTTTGTGCTGATATCAGTAAACCCATTGAAGATACGCAGGGTGCTGTAATTGGTGTGGATATGGCACCTGACCTACGGATGCATCTTAACCCCTGGAAGGGAAGCAGCAGGGATGTTGCCTTACCTTTTGTAGATATGCTTTTCCCGGAAAATACTCCATCCAGAATTCCTGTTATTTCTGTAACAGGCTCAGCAGGTAAATCGGTTTGTGCCTATCTGCTGAACTTCATGCTTGAAAGGGAAGGATATAAAGTCGGACTCTCTCACTCAGATGGAATCTTTATAGACAGCCGACGGATAATAAGAGAGGATATGGCCAATTATCATGCAGCACTATTGATACTCAAAGACCCTGGCGTGGATTGTGCCGTACTTGAAACATCTGTGGAGAGCATCATCAACAATGGCCTTGGTTATGATTTTGCTGATGTGGGCATAGTACTTAACATTCATGCCCGGAATTTGAATTATGATTATATCCGAAATACTGATGATTTGGCTTATGCCAAATCTGTTGTGGCCGAAGAAGTATACCGCGATGGTTACTCTGTTCTTAATGCCGATGACCCGCTGGTATTGAAAATGTCAGAACGATTACACAGCAAACCGGTTCTTTTTACCCTCAATACTGATAATCCTGATTTCAGAAAACATTACCTTCTTGGTGGAATGGGAGCTGGCAAGGAAAACAACGAACTTTATCTTTGGACGAGAGGAGGAAAAAACCGTATTGCCCATCTTGATGAAGTTCCTCTTTGGGCAAATGGGAAAAATGATATTTTACTCGAATCAATTCTGGCAGCAATATGTACAATGGCAGCATTTGATATACGCCCTGACCGGATAAGTCATTTTCTCAAATCATTTAAACCTGCTTCGGCAAGCCTGCATGGAAGACTTATGACTATTTTCCCCGGAGAAAACACAGTTATTATTGATAAACCTTCCGGACCGGTTGCGCTGGAAAACTTCAGAAAAAAAATACTGGAACAACAAAACATACCTGAGATATATATTGATTTAAGTGGAAACATGCCTGATGATTTCTGGAAAAACTTTTCAGACGTTTTTAAAGATGAAAAAGTCATGGTGAATCTTTTCTTTTCTCAAACCGAGATCAATATAAATAAGTATTCAGAAACAAAAATTAATAATGGCAACAATATCATTACTCCCTTAAAAGAACGTTATAAAAAATCAAATCCCTTGCATCAGGGTATGAGTGAAAAAGAGATATTACAAAACCTGGAAAAACAGATTGGGAAAAAGTTTATGAAATGTTTTAAGTTTTTATACTGGCATAATCCTTCTGAATGCATCAAGCAACTTGAGAAGCATGAAAAACCGGCAACATTTTTCTTATTTAGCTGGAATTTCAGAAACCTGAATCAACTGATCAACCAAAACCTTATTTTTTTATAACCCTAAATCTCAACTTACCTGATTTCTGTAAATTTGCAAATCATTGCCGGGAATGCTTTGAAAAGAAATCCAGTTTAGAAAATAAAATAATCTTAAACTACATTCAACAAATCAAAAAAATGAACAAACTGAAAATAATACTGGTAGCCATTGTACTCATTATAATTGGAGTAAGCTGTAAAACCCAACAACCCATAAGGGTGCAGCACATCAGAAATCTTGAAACAGGACATAACCTTCAGGGTTTTTATTATGCTCTTCCCCGAACAGTTTTAATGATTGATGTAACTGTTGTAAGAACATCTGAAACACCGGGACCTTTTGCACCCTATGCTTCGAGATTTCTGGGAATTGAAGATGTGATTACCGAACCTTCAACCACTTACGAAATCAGAGAAGTAAATATTAACTCCTACGCAGAGCCCGACCCATCCGAATTTTACTTTGTAGAACTTGATTTAACCAAAAACCAAAAAAAACCTCTATCATTACACATGAGTGAAGGCGGACTCATTTCGGCAGTTAATGCTCCTTTCAATCAGGATGAATTTCTGCATAGCACTTCCCTGGACAGAAAATTCGGAGTTTTTGGAAGTGAAGCAACATTTAACCATTTTGTTGAATCAAACCTGCACGAAAAGGTAGATACCATTATTCAATACATCCAGGTTGATACTATGACCGTTGAACGGAGAACCTTAAGACGGCGACTGGTGGAAAAATCATCGGAAATCAGGGCTAAGGAAGTAGCTGATTACATTCTGAAAATCCGGGATAAAAAGTTTGACCTTATTAGCGGATTTGCTGAAATAACTTACTCAAAAGAAACTTTACAATACATGAATGACCAGCTTTCCAGGCAAGAGAATGATTATCTGGAATTATTTACCGGTATTACTTCTCAAAGCAAAATTCAATACAGATACTTCTTTATTCCTGATAAGAATACAGCCAGCGTACCTCATACACTTTTCTATTTTTCTAAATCGAACGGTATCATGCCGGAAGAAGAACCCGGCAGCCATGATGTTAATATAGTGGCAACAAGAAGTAATACCACCCGGCAACTGGGTGTCTTTGTTATGGCACCTGACCGAAGAAAAACAGAAACCGGTTTTTATTACCGCATACCTGAACATGGTAATATTACCGTTTCAAAAGGTGGAAGCCCCATCGCCGATGCAAGGATGCTTATCACTCAGTATGGAATAATTACCAGTTTGCCTCCTGCAGATTTGCAAATCGAATTCTATCCCAATACCGGTTTTCTAAAATCGGTTGAAAAAATAAAATAAATTTAAGATATAACAATATAATGAAACATATCATCATTACTGGACACAGCAAAGGATTGGGTACAGGCATAACTACTGCACTTATTGATGAGAACCATCATATTCACGGAATTTCAAGAACAGACAACACTGACCTGCAAAAACTGGCAACTGCAAAGGGTTGCAAGATGAACTTCTATTCCTGTGATCTTTCACATACTGATACTATTGAGCCCATAATGAAACTGGTTTTTAATAATATCGGGCAGGAAGACTGCGAAGGAGTTTATCTTATAAATAATGCAGGTGTCATAAATCCCATTGGCCCCATTGAAACCCTTGAACCTGCGCAGATTGATATGCATATGCAAATCAATCTGATGGCACCTATGTATATTATCAGAGAATTTGTGAAGTATTTTACAAACTGGAAAACCGAAAAACGTATTTTAAATATTTCATCAGGTGCAGCCATAAATCCTTACCATGGCTGGAGTAACTATTGCACGGGGAAAGCTGGGCTCGATATGTTTACACGCTGCATCGCCACTGAACAGGAAGGCAAGAATTATCCTGTTAAACTTGTTGCAGTTGCACCGGGAATTATCGACACTGAAATGCAAACTACCATCAGGGGTACAACAGACGAACAGTTTATTCACAAGAAAAAGTTTGTAGAACTTAAAGAATCCGGACAATTGGTTGCACCCAACCTTGCAGGAAAAAAAATAAAAGAACTCCTTTTCTCTGCAAATTTCAAAAATGGCGATATCACTGATATACGCGACCAATATTAAACAAACCAGTAATACCATTCTTCATGGATAAAATTGACCTTCAGGAATTTGAAAGTAAGCTTAAAGTAAGAAACCTTCAGATTGAAGATTTTGATGCACTAATACGTATGCAAAAAATATGTTTTCCATCCATGCAAACATGGAGCAGAGAAAACATTGAAAACCAGTTACGTATTTTTCCCGACGGGCAGATTGTTATAGAAATTGACGGCATGCTGGTAGCATCATCATCCAGCCTTATTATTGACTCTGAAGATCTTGATCTGGATAAAAGCTGGGATGAAATTTGTGATTTCGGCAATATCGGAACCCATGATCCTGAAGGTGATACCCTTTACGGAATGGAAATTATGGTTCATCCTGACTACAGGGGTATGAAACTGGCCACAAGACTTTATGAATCGCGCAAGGAGCTGACAAGGGAGCGTAATCTCATGCGTATTGTAATCGGTGGCCGGCTTCCGGGGTACAGAAATTATAAAGACAAACTCAGCATTAACCAATATGTAGACCGGGTAACAAGTAAAGCCATTTTTGATCCGGTGCTTACACCCCAGTTAAGCAATGGTTTTTCATTGAAAAAGGTAATCAGGGAGTATTTGGATGAAGATAAGGAATCTGGTGGGTTTGCCACCTATCTGGAGTGGGCTAACTTCGACTACCACCAGGAAAAAGACAGGAAATATCTTGCTTCACTGCCAACGCGTATTTGTGTTGTGCAATACCAAATGCGACCCATACGAAGTTTTGATGATTTTGCAGTACATTGCGAATATTTTGTTGATGTGGCTTCCGGTTATAAAAGTGATTTTGTTATTTTTCCTGAAATCTTCACCTTACAATTGCTATCACTCTTTCCCAAAGAAAATCCGGGTACTGCTGCACGAAAAATCGGAGAATTTACAGAGCAATACCTGGAGTTATTCAGTGACCTCTCCATAAAATATAATATAAATATAATTGCGGGGTCACACTTTACACCTGAAAACGACAAGCTTTATAATATTGCTTACCTCTTCAAGCGTAATGGCGAAATAGGCAAACAATACAAACTGCACATTACACCCAATGAAAAAAAATGGTGGGGAGTTGAACCGGGCCGGAATATCGAAGTTTTCGACACCGATAAAGGTAAAATTGCCATTCAGATTTGCTACGATATAGAATTTCCGGAGGTTGCACGTATAGCAGTTGAGAGAGGTGCCAGAATCATCTTTGTACCTTTCTGCACCGATGATCGCCAGGGTTACCTAAGAGTAAGATACTGTGCTCAGGCACGCTGTATTGAAAACCAAATATTTGTGGCTATCGCCGGTACGGTGGGAAACCTGCCACATGTTGACAATATGGATATCCAGTACGCTCAGTCAGGAGTTTTCACCCCATCTGATTTCTCCTTTGCCCGCGATGCCATTGCTGCAGAATGTACACCCAATGTTGAGACTGTAATCATCAATGATATAGACCTTGAACTGTTAAAACGACATCGCAACCGAGGAACCGTTACCAATTGGAACGACCGTCGTACAGACATATATCGAATTCAGGCCCTCGACCACGATATTGATCGACACGAACCACAGAATCCATACTAAAAATCCAAAACAGTTTTTCTATTACAACTAAAAAAATCGGATTCATTTCTTTAATAAATCCAACAATAACTTTCAAACATAAAACTAATTTGTTTGTTTAACAGTGAGTTTGAAAACTATTGATCAGGTTTTGTTATTGATAGTTACAATAAAATCCAACGAATATTTACAGAATTTTTTCTTAATTTAATTGATGAATCAAACTATTAGGTAATCAAAATATGGATAAATTTGAGCGCTTTGAGAACAGGATCGTTGACTGGATGGCAGTTAATGGAATATATTTGCTAAGAATCAGCATTGGAATTATTTTCTTCTGGTTTGGGTTTCAGAAGTTTTTCCCGGGTATCAGTTCAGCCGAAGACCTTGCCACACGTACCATAGATGTGCTTTCCTTTGGAATAGTGCAGGCCCCCTACTCTATGCCCATTCTTGCTACCTGGGAAACGCTGATAGGACTGGGGTTTCTAACCGGAAAGTTTTTCAGAACAACTATAGTCTTACTATATCTGCAAATGGCAGGTACAATTTTCCCTTTATTTGTTTTTCCCGATGAAACATTCTATATGGTGCCTTTGGTGCCAACCATCGAAGGACAGTATATCATTAAAAACATTATTATTTTATCAGCAGCCCTGGTAATACTGGCATGGGACAGGGGAAAAATTATCAGTAAAGACAGGCCGCAAAAAGCTGTTGGTAAATAATTCTACCAGTTGGCCATAAAACTTCTAACATAGAATCTGTACCATGAATCGTTGCCAGTAATTTCTCTGACATAACCTGCCGGTTGAATATTAGGTTTTTGTGCTGAAAGGTATATGGCAGCTTTCTTACCTGAAAGCTCTTGCAATGCTCTGACTTCTCTTGCATCCAAACGGTTATCTTTTAATTCTGTAAGGGTAAGTAAAGCATTATCATGTTCATTTCTATTGGCAAAAAAGCCTACAGCTGCCTTCATGAGTGAAATATTGGATGAGCCTGACACAAACTCAACCAATGGTTCGTGATATGCCCCGTAGTTTTCCAAATTATTCTTGCTAAAAAAATACGCCGCTAATGAATATGATGAGAGAAACTCATCAAATCCCTGTCGGGCACCTCTGAAATAAGCTCCCTGAGCTTCCTGTAAAAGCTCCTGATACCGGGCAAGTGTTGCAACATGTTCTAATTCAACTATTGCATCCCTAAAGGACCATCCGCAATTGTCGTGTTTTGCGGTCAGATTATTAAGCTGCTGATAATCCTGGTTCGCACTTACATAATGACCATCCTTTATGCGCTGGGGAATTAATACCAAAAGCCTTTCAATTTCTCTTTGTGCCAGTTCACATTCTTTCTGATGAATCATTTCGGAAAGACTGATGATTCTCATATTTATGATTGTGTCCTTTCTTAAATCATAACGGATGGCATATTCGATTACATGATTGAGAATAGTTCTTGCTTCATCTGTTTCGCCGGCCCATGCCCTCAGGTGGCCAAGAGACAGGTCTTCTTTTACAATCTCAATTGCCTGTTTTCCATCGGAGCCGGGCACTATTACCATTGGCTCTGTAAGAACATATTCAACTTTGAAAATTGCAGCCTCAGTTTTTCTACTTTCAGCTTCGGCAAGTCGGTTATCCATATCAGGTCTGCATACCAGTTCCTGATAATTACTGCACAACTCTCTGGCTTCCTGAAGCATATTAACAGCCGTTGCATAATCATAATATAGCAAGGCACGATCTGCCCCGAAGAAATAAGCATCTGCCACATTTTGCAATAACCTGATGCTTTCGCGATCCGAAGAAATATATCTGCTATTATCCTGCTGATATTGCCTGGCGCTTTCAACATAAGTAACAGCAAACGAAAAATTACCCGACTCGTAAGCTCTTCCCGCAACCCTAAGGTATGAATTGTACATACCATAATGAACATTTATAAGGCTTTGCTCTAATTCTGCAGGACATTGCCATACACTAATACTGTTGCAAAAATCATCAAGTTCATCAAGTATACGCAAAGCATCCAGGTAGCGTTCGTCAGCAGCAAGATCGTTTGCTCTCGAAATTTCCTTTTCCAAAAGTTTTTCAGAAAAATCAGTGATTTCATTTAACCAGATTGAAGGTGGGTATGCCTGCCCCATAAATGCACCTATCCTGTTCAGGGCACTTGTTGCCTGACCGGCTTCAAGATCCATTTCTGCAAGGGCAAGCTGGGCGGGAATATAAAGACTATTGTAGGAGACTGCTCTTTCAAAGGTATTTCGAGCTTTTTCTCTATCACCAGTTTTAAGAAATGATTTGCCCTGATCATACAATAAACTGTCAATGTGCGATATTACGAAATTAATTTCCCGACGCAATTTTACAATTTCCGCACGCAGAAAATTAATATTTTCAATATGACCTAAAGGATCTTTTTCAGTAATCATAGGATAATCCTGAAAAGCTGCAAACTTTAATCGTCCTGTTATGGCTTCAGCCTCACATAAACGAAATTCATCCAGAATTACTGTTTCAGGATTAATCGTGTCCAGATCATGAATAACCGAAATTACGGTTTTGATCTGATCTCCTGAATCATAATAAGATACCAGTCCTTGCTGAAGTGCAACCACATCATGAATAAATTCATCGGGATACCGGAAGTTAACTGAGCTAATCTGAAAGGATAATTCAGAGACAGAAGGAAAGCTATTTATTGTAAAGGTTAGAATACTGTCAAGATGTTTTTCATCCTGCCAATTTAAGCCGGCAAATTTCAGTTCACGTAAAATAATATTATCCCCCTCCTTTATTTGGATATTCAAATCAAGTAAAGAAGGTAACAGCCACTGATTGAGATCAAAGTGCCTGTAATTTGTTTCACCTTCAATAAGTGGGTTGAAAACCTGCAATTGTAGTTTTATCGTGTTATTGCCTGTAGAAACTGTATTGACAGCAACAATGCAACTGAAATTATAACTTGTAAATACCCTTAGTTTCTGATTACCATCTGCCACAATCTGCAGCAATGTATTCGTAACATGATCACTACCGCTCTGCACACCCGGTCTGAAACGAAACTCCTGAGTATGAATATACCTGTTTTCCTGTTTTAAAGGAATGCTCCCAAAAACAGATAATGAATGGAATAAAAAAATAAGTATAAAAAGAAGACTGGTCTTCTTAAAGAAGTATAAAGGCATAAATACGATTAAAACCTCATCATTATTTGGTCATTCCACCACAAACGGCAATAACCTGTCCGGTAATATAAGATGACATATCAGATGCAAGGAATAAAGCTACATTGGCAACATCATCAACATTTCCTGCCCTTTTCAATGGAATTTTTTCTGCCCAACCTTTCTTTACATCTTCAGGCAGACCGGCAGTCATATCTGTTTCAATAAAGCCGGGTGCAATGGCATTACAACGAACATTGCGGGCACCCAGTTCCTGGGCAACTGATTTGGTAAACCCTATCATACCTGCTTTTGAAGCGGCATAGTTGGCTTGTCCGGCGTTGCCGCCCAATCCTACAACAGAACTCATATTAATAATGGAACCATAGCGCTGCTTGAGCATATATTTTTGTACAGCTTTGGTGAGATTGAATGCAGATTTAAGGTTTATCCTGATAACATCATCCCAGTTTTCTTCGGTCATACGCATCAGAAGTGTATCGCGGGTGATTCCGGCATTGTTGATTAAAATATCTATCCGGCCAAAATCGGCAGCAACCTGATCAACCAGTTTTTCACTGTCACCAAAGCTACTGGCATCAGATGCATATCCTTTTCCTTTTACACCCATGTCAGAGATTTCTTTTTCCAACTCTTTAGCTTTCTCATCATAAAAAAGATCGGAGAAAGCAACCTGGGCACCCTGTGCTGCAAAAGCAAGCACCAATGCTTTACCTATTCCTCTTGATCCGCCTGTTATTAATGCAACTTTTCCTTCTAATATCTTCATCACAATTTGTTTTAATTTATACTTGATGTTTATTTCAAAGTTTTGAATCTATCAAATTTATTACAATTTTACTCAACAAACAATTCTCTTTTAGGGCAACAGAAAAGAGGCTGTCTCAAAAGTCAGTTTTGATTTGGACATTGAGCTTGTCGAAGTAGGTATCTGGCTGATAATCAAATGTCATTTCGACAGACTCAACGACCAACCGGCAGTTATGAGACAGCCTCTTTATAGCTTTTCAAATACGAATTACAGGCATCAGAACCATCTTACAAGTTTAAGATCCTGACGATGCGCAAGCAATTCATTCTTAGGAAACATGCGGAAGGCATAATTATAAATACCAACTCGTTTGGTAGTAACTTCACATTTGTAAGTAACCTTTCCGTTTTCACGTTTCATTTGATCCATCTCATATACAGAGATAATAGATTCTTCACCTTCAAAATCTTTCTGAATAAAAACAACTTCAACACCAAAATCTGATTCGTTTAGCTCATTTAAATCCAGTACAATTTCTGCAACGAACTTATCGCCAAGCAAAAGAGACTTATCTGCAGTATTCATAAGGTTGAGAGATACCAGTTCAATGCTTTCCCATCCACGGTTGATGTTTGATTTCCAATGCGCCAGTTCTCTTGAACGATCGCATGCATCTGAAAGCATAACATCAGACCGTTTAAATAACTTATTATAGAAAAATTTGAAATAGTCATCCATCATGCGTTTATTGGTAAAATGGGGTGCAATTCTGGCAATATTATTTTTCACCCATCTAATCCATTCAACAGGTACGCCATTTTTATTTCTGTCATAAAACATGGGGATAATCTCATTTTCGAAGGTATTATACACAACCTCAGCATCCAATTCATCCTGGTAGCCTTGATTATCGTAAGTTTTCTCCTCTTTAATGGCCCAACCGGCCTCAGGTGTATAACCTTCTGCCCACCATCCGTCGAGAACACTGAAATTCATAACACCATTAAGTACGGCTTTCTGACCTGATGTTCCGGATGCTTCAAGGGGACGTGTGGGTGTATTCAACCAAATATCAACACCCTTAACCAATGCTTCACCCAGCTCCATATCATAATCTTCAAGGAAAATGATTTTTCCTCTAAACTCTTTCATTTTTGAAACTTCAATGATATGCTTAATCAAATCCTGACCGGCTTTATCGGCAGGGTGAGCTTTGCCTGCATAAAGAAATTGCACAGGCATATCGGGATTATTAACGATTCGCGATAGTTTTTCGAGATCATTAAATAGCAGGCGGGCACGCTTGTAAGTTGCAAAACGACGGGCAAAACCTATAGTAAGAGTTTTATCATCAAGAGCATCAAGTACCTGGTAAACTTTTTTGGGTGTTTCCTGACGTCGTGAAAGGTTTGACAAAAGACGTTTTTTGATATACTCCATCAATTTGCGTCTTTGTACCTGCCTCATTTCCCAGATTTTTTCATCGGGAATATCATAGATCTTTTCCCAATGATTGGGATCAGAAACATCATTAAAAAATTCATTTCCAAAAGTATCTGCATAAAGTTTCTGCCACTCCGGAGCACACCATGTACCATAATGAACTCCGTTTGTTACATGGCCAATATGAATTTCATCAGCGAAGTATCCCGGATAGAGATCTTTAAACATTTCGCGTGATACACCACCATGAATCTTACTTACACCATTAACTTCAGATGCAAGTTTGGTGGCAAGTACGCTCATAGAGTATCTTTCATCAGGGTTATCAGGACGTATTTTACCCAGCGACATGAATGTTTCCCATGCAATACCAAGTCGGTCAGCATAATGTGGCATATAAGTTCTGAGCATATCTTCACTGAAAAAATCATGACCTGCTGGAACTGGTGTGTGAGTAGTAAATAAACTGCTTGATCTCACGGCTTCTAAAGCTTCAGGAAAACTGAGTTTTTCGTCCTGTACAAACTTTCTGAGCCTTTCAAGGCCTGCAAATGCTGCATGTCCTTCATTAAGATGATAAACTTTAGGTTTTATGTTCAAAGCATCAAGCAAACGGATACCACCTATACCCAGCAAAAACTCCTGTTTAAAACGGTTTTCCCAGTCACCGCCATAAAGCTGGTGAGTTACTACCTTATCAATAGAAGCATTTTCAGGAATATCTGTATCGAGCAAATAAAGAGGAATACGACCAATGTCAATTTTCCATACCTTGGCATAAATATTACGCCCCGGAAAAGCGATGCTGATTTTTACCCATTCGCCCATTTCATTCCGAACAGGCTGTGCTGACATATAGGTAAAGTTATGCGACGTATAATTTGCCATTTGCTCTCCACTTATGGAAAGATTCTGGCTGAAGTAACCGTATCGGTACAATAAGCCAATGCCAATCATATCGATATTATCATCACTTGCCTGTTTTAAAAAGTCACCTGCCAGAACTCCCAATCCACCGGAGTAAATTTTTACAGAAGTATGTAAACCATACTCCATACTAAAGTAAGCAATAGTATCAGAAGTTTTTTTCTCAGCTTTCTGCATGTATTCATCAAATTTCTTCACTACACGCTCATACTCCTGCATAAATTCCTTGTCGGCAATCAATTTCTGATAATGCTCGACTGTTAGGTTATCCAGCAAGCGAGGTGGGCTTTTTTCAACCCTCTCCCACAAGTCGGGGTCAATGCGTTCAAATAGTAAAGCAGCATCGTAATTCCATGTCCACCAAAGATTTTTGGCAAGCTTCTGAAGATCTTCCAGTTCTTTGGGAATGTTGATTTCAATAAGAATCTTCTTCCATTTAGGCTTGGATACTTTTGCTTTATATAAATCCTGGGGTTTTACTGGCTGTTTTTTTGCTTTAAAGAGGTCAGCCCTTTGTTCCACTTTTTTCATAGCATGATCATATGCTATAAAATAATTTTCAGCCAATGTATCCCAGAGTGCTGATTTGTAAATCTGGTGTGCCCGTTCACGCAAAGAAATCATGTTTTTATGCACAAGTGCATTGAAACCATTATCTTCAGCTGTAAGCTGACCAAACTCATCATCATTTATAAGTGAAAGAATGATATCCGAGATATTTTCCGACACCTGTTGTGAATTATTGTCGTTTCTTTCTAATACTGCCACACTGCGATAATCATCAGGGAAATTATCTCTTGCCCAAATTCCGAATCCTGCAAGTGACGTGGTAACAGTGGGCACATAAAATGCAAGGCTTTCATGTGGTGTATAACCCCATGGCTCGTAATATGATGGAAACACACTCAAATCCATTCCAATGAGTGCATCATAATAATTGAGATTAAGCGCGCCATCATCACCATTCAGATAAGACGGCAGAAATATCAACTTCACTTTATCGTCAGGACTGTTATTTAATCCTGAATTGCTCAGATGCTTCAGGACCGGATCGGAATCGGGATCAACCAATTTGTGGGTTGTATATTCTCCTGTTAAGGGTTTTTTAAAATCCGGGTTTTTAATTCGGTCAACTACTTCGGGCTTTACACCGGTTTGATTTCCCGGAACCATAATAAAAGCAACAACAGTAGCTTTAAGGTCTTTTTTATTAATCCTGGAAAGTGCATCAAGAAATACATCAACACCCTTATTCTTAAACTCATACCTTCCGCTGTTTATAAGCAGAAGGCTGTTCTCAGGTATCTCCTGGTTAAGCATTCCTGATGCAAGCTTAAGAAGTTGTTCTCTTGATTTTTTTCGTCTTACAACAAATTCCTTTTCATCAGGAACAAAAGAATCGCTAAAGCCATTTGGAGCAATAACATCAACTTCTTTATTCAATAGCTTATGACATTCTTTTGCTGCTGTCTTACTTACAGTAATAAAAGCATCAGCAGTAGCTGAAGCTGTTTTTTCCATGCTATGCTTTGAAACTACACCTAACTCGCTGGCGCGTGAATCTGTATCCAGTTGTCCCATTTCAGTATAAAGCTGGAAACCGTTAGCAGCGATAGACCGGCCCAGGGATGTTGCATGAGTTGTAAAGATTGTACCTGCCTGAGGCACCCTGTCTTTCAGATATAATACACCTGAACCTGTCATCCACTCATGGAAATTTGCAAGAATAGAATCTTTGGATGAAAGATGGTAATTGTAAAAACTTTCGATTACCTGGCCAGCCGCATAACCGAACATGGTGGGCTCGGTATAATCCCATTGGCCACTAAGTGAGTTTAATCCGAACTTATTCCAGAAATCGGTGAATATATTATCTTTTTCGGAAAAAAGCGGTGTAAAATCAACCAGAATTGCTATGGGGGAGCCGGGAATATTCCAGCGACCTAATCTAAAATGTAAACCATCTTTGGTAGCCTGTTTGCGCCATGATCTGTAAAGATACCTGTCCTCTATAAATTCAGGGTTCCCATGAGTTTCTTTCCATACATCAGGACCAATACACATGTAATTGTCATTCATTTCATTAACCATCGACAATGCCTTGGTACCTATTACAGTATGAATTCCACCAATTTTATTACAAACTTCCCAGCTTACTTCAAATAAAAAATCAGGTTTTTTAATATTTTCAGTCATATTTCAATTTTTAAATATTTATCCTTTTATTTCCAAAAAACGAACGAAATTACGAAAAATTCCACAATTGAATTCATCAAAAACCAACGCTAACGTTTGCGTAGTTATTAATTAACAATAAATTTTTGCAAATTTCTTTTTCTGCAAAAAAAATCCTGTGTGATAAATTTACACAGGATTTTTCGCTCAATAATTTACCGGTTAAACAAAAAGATCAAAGTTTTATTTTTTTGAAGTTCCGCCGGTTTTTTTTCTGGTAACAGGCTTTTTAGTAGTCTTAACTGGTTTTTCATCAACTTTCTTGGTTGCCCTTTTTCGGGCCGGTGCTTTTGAAGCTTCTTCTTTCACTTTACCTGCGCAGGCTTTCTTAACCCTTATCTCAAAATCGGCCAGCACATTCATATAGTTTATAAAGGCATCATATGGCGAATTGTAAGGATTGTAATTTCTGCGAACAGTGCCATCAGAAAACCATTTGGTTGACATGTAATAAAAATGATCACTCACCTGCAATTTTTGCCAGTGATCAAGTATACCTTCATCTTCGCAAGAGTTCACAGATTCTTCCAGTTCATAAAGTTTATTGAAAGCTTCATTCTGCATTTCGTTGCCTAGCCAGGCTGTTATATCTCTCTCCTCATCCGCCCATGAAATAGGATACGGAATGTGCAATGGAGATGCAGGTTGCAATGCTGCAGCCACTTCAGATGGGGTATTAAACTGAAATCTTGATTTATCAAATACGATTTGTGGAAATGTTTTCAGGAAGTCAAAAATACCTGTTTCCTTTTTCTGATTTTCACCAAAGGTTTCATAATCCATAAAAAGATTCACAACTTCTGTTTTTGGGCCCAGGGCATTGAGCCATCCTGTAAACTTTTCAGATGTAAGTGGCCATTCACTCCAGTTTCTTACTGAAAAACGGAAGGCAATATCATCAGACAACTGGAAGTTTTTCATCAGTAGTTTCACCTTAGGATTGGTAGCACTGCAGTAAAGTAAGTTGGGGCTTTTCCAACCCAGAACGTGCTTAGGACCTTCTGTTATTACTGTACTATAACCAAGTTCAAAAATAAGATTACCAATGTCATCATTGTAGATGAGCTCAGTATTGCGGAAGGTTTTGGGTTTAACTCCAAACAGGGATTTGATTTTAGCCTCATGAAGCTTCACCTGCCTGAAAAATTCAGTTTTACTTTTCAGTGAAGCCAGGCTATGATTATTTGTTTCGGTAAGAAACTCCACATTGCCCGTTGCAGCAAGTTTTTTAAAACTATCAATGACTTCAGGTGTAAACCTTTCCATTTGCTCAAGAGCAATTCCCGAGATGCTAAAGCTCACCTTGAATTTCTTGCCAAATTTCTTAATCTGACTGAGAAGAATTTCATTGGCAGGCAGATAGCTGTTTTCTGCAAGTTGCTGCATGATAAACCTGTTGGCATATTCATCAAAATAGTCATGCTTATAACCGATATCGAAAAAACGATAATTTCTTAACCTGAAAGGCTGATGAATCTGAAAGTAAAAACAAATTGACTTCATATTTCTTTCTTGTTAGGCCCACAGAATCAGCAGGCAGATTTTTTATATTTTCTTTTTTATTGTAACCGGTTTAAATAAAATAAGTTTCAGGTGAGAAACTCCTGATAAATTTCTTTTACTTTCTCACCAGCCTGATCCCATTTAATATTATCAACTTCTTCCTTTCCGTGTTTCTTGAAAGTTTCGGGGAGCGCATTGTAATGCAGCAGACCATAAATAGCATCTGCCATGGCGTCAATATCCCAGAAATCAACTTTGATGGCATGTTTGAGCACTTCAGCCACACCTGATTGTTTGGAAATAATAACCGGAACATTTGACCGCATGGCTTCCAGAGGCGAAATACCAAAGGGCTCCGAAACAGATGGCATAACATAAACATCACTCATGCCAAACATCTTATCCACATCGTCTCCTTTAAGGAATCCTGTAAAATGAAACTTGTTGGAAATTCCGAGCTTGGCCACGCGCCTTATCATTTTATTGAGCATATCGCCACTGCCTGCCATAACAAAACGAACATTATCGTCGCGTTGCAGAACCTTATGTGCGGCCTCAATAAAATATTCGGGGCCTTTTTGGAAAGTAATTCGACCCAGGAAGGTTACGATTTTTTCATCAAGATGCCTTTTTACCTCCAGATCTTTTTCTGTTTCCGGGGGTTCTACGCCATTATGCACGGTTACCACTTTATCGGGATGAATCCCATACCGGTTGATAACAACACTCCTCGTCATATGACTTACGGCGATAACTTTATCGGCAGCTTCCATACCGGCACGTTCAATATCATACACCTGCTGGTTTACACTTTCTCCGGAGCGGTCAAATTCAGTGGCATGCATATGCACTACCAATGGTTTACCGGTAATTCTTTTGGCTTCTTTACCAGCCATGTAAGTAAGCCAGTCGTGAGAGTGAATAAGGTCAAAGTCATACTGACGAGCAATGGTAAGAGCTACCATTGCATACCGGTTTACTTCTTCCAGCAGATTTTTACCATAGCCTCCGGCAAACTCATACTTTCTGGAGTGGATGCTACCTTTTTCGGCAGTTACACCTTGTTGTGTTTTTTCTATGATCTTAAAATATTCTTCTTCAGTAGCATAAGGTACCAATTGCGAATCAACTTCCACATACGACATTTTATCAAGGTACTCCCTGAATACTTCGTCCTGGATATCTATGGCCACTTCACTGGCATTCACCAGGCGAATGCTGCCGGGTTTTTCATCGCCATAAGCTTTGGGTACAACAAATATCAAATCGACTCCGCATTTCAGCAACGCCTTGGTTAAACCATAACTGGCCGTTCCAAGTCCCCCTGAGATATGCGGAGGAAATTCCCATCCAAACATTAAAACTTTCATTTCCTCTAATACTTATAAATTATTCGCTTAAATTAATTCCTTTATTTACTTCTTGTTTTTATCTATCATATCATTTATCCTGATTAACTCAGCTACGTTTGCGGCAAATGAAATAGCTCCCCTGCTCTGATGCGGAGGGTCTCCTTCATACAATTCGGAAATAGTTCCGATGCCATCTTCAGTCATATCTTCCTGAAAATTATCGTAGATCTGTTGCAGGAATTCAATGGCACTTTCTTTATAGATCTTAAGATAAGCATCAGCAAAATGTCCCAGCAACCATGGATAAACCGTTCCCTGGTGAAGAGCAAGATCGCGTTTCATCTCATTACCTTTATAACGACCTTTGTAATAAGGATCGTCAGGAGAAAGTGTACGTAGCCCTTTGGGTGTAAGCAGCTTCTTAAGAACAGTATCAACTACTTGTCTTGAAACAGATACTGGTACCGGGCTGTAGGGCAAGGATGCAGCTATGACCTGATTTGGACGAACGCTCCACTCTGCATGATCCACAGCCACGAAATCTGCCAGATAACCTTTTTCAGCATTCCAGAAAACCTTTCCAAATGACTCTGGTATTTTATCAGCGATAGGTTTCCATTTTTCAGCAAAGGATTTATCTTTTGACAGTTTAGCCACTTCAAGTGCAAACATAATGGCATTATACCACAAAGCATTTACTTCAACCACGTAGCCGTAACGCGGGGTAACAGGTTTTTCATTTATCATGGCATTCATCCATGTAACCGAAGGGTTATCATCATTGATATACAGCAACCCATTCTCATCCATCTTCAACAGATTATTACCATGCTGGTAACTTTCGAGAATGGTTTTTATAACCTTGCCATACAGTTTCCATGTTTTACTTTGGTCTGTTCCATGGCAGCAGCATTTCTGAATTGCCCATATAAACCATAGCGAAGTATCAGCAGAATTAAACCTGGTGCTTTCCCCTCTTCCGGTTTCGGGGAAGAACGGGCCCACCATCTGGCTAACCATCGTATCTATAACATTCTTGCAGGCTTCGTCATTTCCTTTGGCCAGTACTAACCCGGGAAGTGAGATAAATGTATATCTGCCCACCCTGTCGTACCAGGGATAACCTGCTATAATATCGGTTTGCCCGTCGTGATTATAGAAAAACTGTTCTGCTGAATTCAGCAAACAATTGTAATATGAATTACGTGGCGTACGTAGTTTTAACTCTTTATTGAAATTCCTTGAAATGAGAGTAGGTTTGATTTCCTGTGTGCTTGCACAAAATATAACGCTCTCTCCTTTTTTGATAGGAAATTCAAAGAAACCGGGGACATAAAGATCTTCGAGGTATTCGTAGCCACGATCTTTTTCATGAAAATATTCCAGATCATTATACCAGTCAGGTGAGTGAACATACTCAACTTTTGCTTTTGAGAATTGCATAAAAAGCGGAGAATACCCTTCATACATGCGTGCTTTAATACCATTGGGTACACTTTCATATTTGGTATCCAGGTAAATATTCTTTTTACTCAGGCTATGAATATTTCTGAATGCCAGGAAAGGCTTTATGCGCAACGTTGTAGGTGAATGAGCCTCTACTAAGGTGTAACGTATCATTACCTTTTCTTCTTCGGTAACGAACATGGTTTCTTTGGTCAAAACCACACCACCTACCCGGTAAGTTACTTTTGGTATGATATCAGCTGAAAAATCTCTAACATACTTATGCCCTTTGGGCTCATAGGTGTTGGGGAATCGATTTATTCCGAAATTAAATTCAGCATCACGTTGAATGATGGTTTCATCCAGTTTGGAAAGTAAAACGTGAACAGTGTTTCCCAGTAAAGGTTGATGGCAGATAAGCAACCCATGGTATTTTCTTGTATTACATCCAATTATGGTATTGCATGAAAAAGCACCTGCCCGGTTGCTGCGAAGCATTTCCTTTGGCAATGAATATTCCAGATTAATAAGTTGAGTTTTGTCAAATTTTATGAAGCCCATAACCAGTAAAAGTTAATGAAGAAGTTTAATGCGATAAATGGAACCGGGGATAAAACTATTACAAAATTAAGAATTTTTTTATGTTAAATTCCTATATAATTGATTTTAAGATAAATTTAATTCTACAAATCGACAAACCTATGCAAAAAAAAATCTATCAATAATTCAATAGATGAAAAAAAGCTACGACAACTATTCAATCAAAGATTTTTCAATGATTTTCTCTGTAATGAAATTATTTCCTGATGTCCGTTGATTAAATTATAAACTTTCAAAAATAACAAGGAAACTATCGGGAAAGTCAGCCTTTCTTAATTCGTCGCGGTACCTTTCTGCTTCTGTTCTTTCAGAAAACATCCCCAGAATCAACCTGAAAAGTTTTCTGCCGTTCACCTTCGATATATGAATAAATACCGGGGTTTGATATTTTTCACTGTATGCATTGGCCAGATTTTCAAGATTTTCGTAATTGAAATAGCTGGCTACCTGTACACCAAATCCGGCGGGTTTTGCGCCTTTTAGTGAAAAGTCATATATTCCAGTTTGCAAGATTTCAATCCCTAACGTTTGATCAGAAGGTTCGATTTCTTTGGCAATGTCATTATCGGCCATAAAATGTAAAGGCTCTGATTCATTATGCTGGCTCATATCAGCAGATGCCTGTGATTCAGTTTTCTGTTGAGAATTCGCAACATCATCCTGCCTGTTAAAATAATCTGCAATATTAATTTCGCGCCTGGGAGACCGATGTTCTGAATGTATTCTTTCGGCTACAGCTTCAGTTTGTGAAATCAATTCCTGATAGAGATTAACCAGATTATGATCCGGTAAAAAACTACGGCCGGCTTCTATACTCATATCAGCCATTTCCTTTTCACCCAGATAATGTAACGTTACCCCCCTGTAAAGATAAGCTTCGTAGAAGTCCGGATTCAACTGAATAGAGGTTTCAAAATCCAGTAAGGCTCTCTGAAAGTTGTTCAGGCTCATATATACTTTACCCCTTTGAAAAAAGGCAACGTAATCGGGGTTCATATGAATGGCTACTGACAGATCGTCAAGGGCCTGATGATATTCCTTCCGCCAATAACGTGCTACTCCGCGGAAATAATGTGCCTGATCAGAAAAAGCGGGGTCAAGCTCAATGGCTATGGTAAGGTCGCGAATGGCATTAGAGTGGTCGCCCATTTCAATAGAAGAAAGACCTCTGTAAAGAAATGCTTCAGCATAAATGGGATTGATTTCAATGGCTTTGCTGAAGAATTCTTTCGCTTTTATAAAATCTTCTTCAATACCGGCTCTGATACCTTCATTAAACTCAGCTCTTGCTTGTTCCATCTGCTGAATTGAAGGTGGTTGAGCATTAAGCAGATTGATGTAAAGGAAGATTACAGGTAAAACTAAACGTTTGAAAAACATAGCAGGAAAAGTTCATGGGTTATATCAGAAAAACCCTGCAAAAATAAGGATTTCTTCGGCCCATATTAATTTTGTCTCTGCATTTCCCTGATTTTTTTCCTGAGATTATCTATCTCATCTTTATATTGTTCAGCCTGATTTTTACTTTCAGTAATATTATAGGCAATTTTAAATATCTTATAAACATTTCCATTCTCATTAAGGATAGGAGCATAGGTTTCATCGAGCCAGAATATGGTACCTTTTATATCTAATTTTACCCTTTGACTTTTTATTTTACCATTCAGTAAATCATCCCAGAAGCGGTCGTAGTTTTCTTTTTGTTCAGGAGTAAAAATGAGTTTATCAGAATGATGGGTACCAATTACATCTTTGCGTGTTAATTGCAGCAATCTGAGATAAGAATCGGAAATATTTATAATTTTTTTCTGAAGGTCATACTCTATGGTATAGCTTGATGAATCAAGTGCATTTAAAATGCCTTGCATTTCGGCTGCCTTTCGTGCAATTTCTTCCTGTGTGGCATTGAGTTCTTCCATGTTTTGACGCATTTCTTCTTCCTGGGCTTTCATTTCCTCAGCCTGTTGCTGGGATATCTCAAGCAAGGCAGCAGTTTTTAAATTAATTTTCATGGAGGCAACAGTAGCAGCAAGACTTTCACCAATCTTTTCAATGAATTCAATCTGATAAGGTTTAAACTCATTGAACGTAGCCACCTCAATGATTCCATAAACCTTTTCATTATACCGCAAGGGTACAATTATCAAAGCATTTGGGTTTTCATCCCCTAAACCGGATGTAATTCTGATATAGGACTTCGGAATATCAGTCATGTAAATACTTTTACCTTCAAGGTAACAGGTTCCCACCAGACCTTCACCGGGTTCAACTACTTTCTCATGGTATTTTTTCCTGTCGTAGGCATAACAACCCTTCAACTCAAGGTATTTATGATGTTCATCCTCATCATTAAGAATAAAAAGTCCACCCTGGTTGGCATCAAGATATTTCACCAGATTACGTATAACTTCAAATGACAATTCTTCAAGATTATCATCATAAATACGCAATATCTCTGCAAACTTTGCGTATCCTTCAGTTGCCCAATTACGGATTTTTGTTTCTTCCTGGCGATTTTTTTCTTCTTCTCTGGCTGTTTTAAGGTCATTCTGCATTTCCTGCATGGATTGTCCCAACACATCATCATCACTTAAAAGTTGTAATTTAGTATCAAGTTTACCTTTACCTATTTCTGATGCAAATTCGGTTTTTTCAAGTAGGCCTGTAATAGAAGTATTGAATGCCTCTGCCATTTCCTGCAATTCATCGTTGGTAGAAATATCAAGACTCATAGATTTATCAATTTGCCCTTTGGCAAGCTTTTTCATTAAACCGGTAATTTTCCTTATGGGTTTTGATATTTTCTGAGCCAGTATAGAAATCACAAACCCAATAATCAGCAACCCGGTAAGACCAATCAGGATAGAAATAATAAAATGGATTCGGGCTTCTTCACGAATATGCTTAATGGGCACTGCCATACCCATTGACCAGGGAGTTTCTGTTTCACCAACCAATATGGGTGCAAAAGAGTAATAATAGTATTCTTTTTTTTCTCTGTTACTGGTAAAACTGAATGCTTCACCCCGGCTTATCCTTTCCATAATCCGGTGCTCTTCATTATCATTCTGAAGATTTGTAGTTAAGGGCTGTTCAAGATAGTTTGTTAAAGGATGAGCTGCATACAATCCCTTATTTGATACCAGAAAAGCATATGAATCATCAAAGGGGTTGATATCAGATATCATATCCTGCAGGCGGGCCAGGGTAATGTCAAGTCCAACCAGTCCAATAAATTTATTGTTATGAAACATAGGAACGGTAAAGGTTGTCATCAGGGTTGTACCCGTAGCACCTTGTTCAAGTTGGTCAGGGTATGGTTCCCAAATCATTTCCCTGCCTGAATTTTTGGCCATGGCATATAAAGGAGGGTCGCCTTCCACGCTGCGCTCCAGCTCCTGATAACCAATTTCACCATTTTTACGGAAATGATAATTAAGGAAACGACCATGGGGCAATTTCCAATCTGGGTCAATGTGTGAATATTCCCAGCTATCCCATAATGCATAAAAGTGTGGGTTGTTTTCAAAAACCTTTCTGTACATTTTTACAAACAACGGATTCCAGCTGTTTTGCGGCATTTCCTTATGCACATCAAAAATCTGTGACAGGGTGCGAACCACCGCCATATCTTCATTAAATGAATTACTGATGTTTTCAGCATAATGGGCAGCATAGCCGTTTACTATTTCTGAAGTATCGCGAAGTGCCCGTTCACGATTCTTTAAACTGATATAGCCGATTGCTGCTGCAAAAACTGCTACAGAAAGAAATAATACATAAAACTGTAGCTTTTGACCGATTTTCAGGTTTTTCATTTTCACAGTTACAGATTTTTAGTAGGGAAAAAGATTTATGTGGAAAACTCTTATTGTCATATACGTAGTTTTGATAAACAGGTTTTTCTTCATACAAAAACCAGGTAAATATACATCACTTTCGCATTTGAGATATACCTTTGACAGAAAGCAAATTAGGGATAGAAAGAAAAGATAAACCAATACAAATGATTATACTTCAACGGCCATAAAAATTCACATTAAACCGTAAAAAAGTTATAAACATCATTTCAGGCTTTATTTGAATTAAGAAGGTCAATAAGAAGAGATGAGATTTTATGATAATACCGTTTGTATTCAAACCCTTTTAACCATTGTACACCGCTAATTGTATTTGACAAAAACACTTCATCAACATCCAGAAGGTCTTCAGGTAAAAGAGAACACTCATAAACACTGTATCCTGCGGTGGAGAGCAGTTCAAGGATTACTCCCCTCATTACACCTTCTACACAACCCTGATTTAAGTCGGGGGTATAGATGCTGTTTTCCTTTACTGCAAAAACATTTGAACTGGTAGCTTCGGCAATAAAGCCTTCAGAATTGAGTATGAGGGCATCATTCCAGCCCTGCTCACGGGCATATACGGAAGCCAGAATGTAAATCAGGGCATTGGAACTTTTAATGTTACTTAAAAGATTGGAAGGTTTTCTGATTTCATTAAAAACACCTGCCATCAAACCATCTTTGTTCAATTGATATTTTTCGTTCTCCAACGGAAGGGATTCAATCAGAAAGCCCGACTTGTCATCATCGGGCCTGTAAAACCCAGTGGCATCTCGATATATGCTCAATCGCACACGGGCTCCGGCTATATAACCATTTGCTTCCAGCAATTCGGATATTTTCTCAGAAAAAAACTCCACATCTGCGTATTCTGGTAATCTGAACTTCAGGATACGGGCAGATTTTGATATGCGTTCATAGTGTTGCAGCATCCATAAAGGTTTGCCCTGAGCACAACGGATGGTTTCGAAAAAACCATCACCATACCGAAACGCCCGGTTATGATATGGGATAGAAAAACCTGCATCCGGAATCAGATCTCCGTTGTAATTCAGATAGTTGTTCATCTTACAGTTAGCCTAAAATATTTCTGAAAAAATCGGGCAAAAAGGAAGGATTAAGTGCTATGGTAAATACCACGCCAAAAACTGCTCCCCAGAAGTGGGCATCGTGGCCTATGTTATCTCTGCCCTGTTTTGCCATGTACGCCGAATAAACCAGATAGAGAATGCCGAAGATCCACGCGGGAATGGGAAACGGGAGAAAAAGAAATATAATGGTTCCCTGCGGAAACATCAAAATACTAGAGAATAGTACAGCCGCTACTGCTCCACTGGCACCAACAGCATTGTAAAAGTCATTGTTTTTGTGTTTGCCATAGGATGGCAAAGTGGAAAACAAGATTCCTCCCACATAAAGTAATAAAAAGTACAATGTTGCCAATGGTCCGAAATGGATAATGAAAAGCCGCTCTACCATAGTACCGAAAGACCATAATACAAACATATTAATGAGTAGGTGCATCCAGTCGGCATGTATTAATCCATAGGTAAAAAAACGGTGCCACTGCCGGTTGTGATGTATCAGATAAGCATTGAACTTCATTTGATAAAATGCAGGGGCATTGTTAAATGCAATAAAAGATGTAATGGCTGTAATGATTATAATAATGATTGTCAGACTCATAATTTGAATAATTTAATTTGCAAACCTAAGTTTTTTTCGTCAAATGAAAGAGATGAATCACTTCAAAACATTAATTTTGCCCTTTCGGGAACTGGTTTTAGAAAAGAAAAACACTAATGCGATTATCGGAAATTGACACCATACTCTGGGACTGGAACGGAACCCTGCTAAACGACATGAATCTTTGCATCAGAAGCATGAATAAGCTTTTGAAAAAGCGTCGGTTGCCCCTGCTCTGCCCCGACAGGTATCTGCAGGTTTTTACTTTTCCCGTTAAGGAATACTATAGTCAACTGGGATTCGATTTTAACAAAGAACCCTTCGAGATACCCGCAGAGGAATTCATTGTGCATTATAATGAAGGTATCAGTCAGGTTCCGCTTTTTAATGATGCAGTTGACATCCTAACCTGGTTCAGAAACCTGGGTAAGCAACAGTATATTATTTCTGCAATGGAGCATGATGCACTTATGCAGTCTGTAAAAGAACGTAATATTCTGGATTATTTCCACAAAGTAACGGGCATCAGCGATAATCTGGCCTTCGGAAAAATCACTATTGCAAAGCAATTGATAATGGAACAGAATATTAATGTTTCCCGCAGTTTATTTATAGGTGATACCACTCATGATGCCGAAGTAGCGCAGGATATAAAAGTAAAAAACCTGCTCATATCAAGAGGGCATCAGCATTATGAAAGACTTAAAAAAACAGGGAATCCGGTAATGTACTCCCTGTCTGATATTATTAATTTCCTTGAAAAATAAGTCTTGCACTAACTTATTTGAATTTAACCTTTAACTTGTCAAAAGTGTCATCCTGAATGATTTCAAGTGCTCGCAGGTATGCTTCATCACTTTGCATTCTCACTTGCACAAAAGCACTAAAATCCCATAGGCTTCGGGCAATTAAAGCTTTTAGCTGATTTTCCATAAACTCGTCTCTAACACCTATTTCATCATCATCTCTTTCAATTCCCTGGCTGGACGCATGATAATATAGTCTTTCAAGTAAATTATCATTAACACTGAAATTAGCAAGATAATTTTCCACGTTAGAATAGGTTCTCAGTAAATGTTCACGGTTTTCATTGGCATACTCTATACTGAAAGTATTTATTGCACCGGAACGAAGCAATTTACTGTAATAAGAAGAAACCCTGTTGGTATCGATGGGAATAAAAAAGTCGGGCATTATACCACCACCTCCATATACTTCCCTGTTATTCAGCTTAGTGAAATACCTCAGAGAGTCAGGAAACTTAATGTTTTCGGCACTAACCAATTCGCCTGATCTGAGTCTTTCGCTCAAATCCAGGTAGTAAGATTCAGTTCCCTCTTCGTAAGGTTTCTGTATACTTCTGCCCGTAGGGGTATGATAACGCGCGGTAGTCAGCCTGATTGCACTTCCGTCTGGAAGTTCAAAAGGTCTCTGCACTAAACCTTTGCCAAAGGAGCGACGACCCACCAGAAGGCCTCTGTCCCAATCCTGCACTGCACCGGCTACAATTTCGCTGGCCGATGCACTTCCTTCATTAATAAGCACTACCAGTTTCCCGGTTTTAAAGTTACCGGCATTGGTAGATTTGAATTCTTGCTTGGGACTTGCATTTCCTTCAGTGTAAACGATTATCCTGTTTCTTTCAAGAAATTGATCAGCAAGATCAATTGCAACATCCAGGAATCCACCTGAGTTGTAATTCAGATCCAGTATAAGATGTATAGCACCCTGCGCCATCAGATCTCTGAGTGCATCGCGAAACTCGCGCATGGTAGTGCGGGAGAAACGGTTAAGCTTAATGTAACCAATCTGCGGAGTAGCCATAAAAGCTGCATCAAGGGAGTTGATAGGTATCTGATCGCGGGTAATGGTAAAATCCAGAATCTGAGAAACACCTCGCCGGTGTATACCTACATCCACCCTGGTACCGCGTTCTCCACGCAGGCGTTGCATTACAAAATTATTGGTGACATTACTTCCCGTTGATCTCTCACCATCAATGGTAACAATTTTGTCGCCAGGTAATATACCCACCTTTTCGCTAGGTCCGCCAGGCACAGGAGATACCACCACAATGGTATCGTTAATAATATTGAACTGTACTCCAATACCATCAAAACTGCCCAGAAGAGGTTCATTAGCTTCGCGCAGTTCATCAGCAGAAAGATAAACCGAATGAGGATCCAGTTCGCGAAGCATACCACGTATGGCATCTTCAACCAATTTACCGTCATCAACAGGATCAACATAGGCAAAATTTACTATTCTTAATGCTCTGAGAAACTTTTCTGTGGCATCAGGCGAGCTTTGTGCATATAAACCTGTAAATGTTACAGATATAAGAACAATGAAAGAAAGGCTTTTAAAAAATATTTGCAGTTTTTTCAAATACATCGGATATGTTTGTTTATTAGAATTCAGTATATAATAGTTTCAAAAAAATGTTGTTATAACAGATGAAATCAGAATAGAAGTATTTTTCCGATTATAAAGTCTATGAATAAACCCCTGTCATCAGATTTTGTTTATCAGGCATTTATAGCTAAACGAACAAAAGTAGCCAAAAGACATAAACTCAACCTGATTTATTGTGTAAAAAAAACATAAAAGACCGGAAAGAACATGATTAATGGAATAATAAACAGGTATTTCCAAATTTTCTTTTCATGAAAAGATTGTACTTTTATACCCTGCTCAAAAAGTATAACTAACAGCAAATTAAATTATATCCACATCAATATTAATGAGTACCGAAGTAAAGAAATCAATCAGTGCATTTCTGTATCCAGCCATTTATGTGTCGGTGCTTTGGCTTATTCAAATTTTTCAGACTTTCCTTGATTTGGACTTTCGCAACATGGGGGTATATCCGCTTACATTTTCAGGTTTGCAGGGTATCATCTTTTCTCCACTTATACATTCGGGCTATGATCATTTGATTTCAAATACTTTTCCTTTGTTGGTACTAGGTACTGCATTGTTTTATTTTTACCGGGAACTGGGCCTTCGTATTACATTATTTTCGTGGCTTATAAGTGGTATATGGGTTTGGGTATTTGCACGTCCGGCTTACCATATTGGTGCCAGTGGTATCATTTATGCCTGGGCTGCATTCCTTTTTGTTAGCGGTGTAATTCGCAGACATCCCAGACTTATGGCCCTATCATTACTGGTAGCATTTTTATACGGCAGCATGGTTTGGGGAATATTTCCTTTACGTGAAAGAGTTTCATGGGAAGGGCACCTGATGGGTATGCTTTCGGGAATTATTCTGGCTTTGTTTTACCGCGAAACCGGCCCGCAACGCAAAGTATATTCATGGGAACTGGAAAATGAAGAAGATGATGAAGAGTACGATCCTGATAATCCCCCCTACTGGATGAAACCTACTGCATCAGGTCAAGGGCATCTGACCGGAAAATACCCGGATACGTCAAAAAGTAAATCTTCAAAAACGGAGGATAATCAATTGCGTGTGCGTTATCATATTACGCCGGGAAAAGGCAAAAGAGATAAGGAAGTGTAAATTCGAAGCACGAATATCGAAGCTCTAAACATTTCAACTTTTCAACCCCTCAACTTTTTAACTCTTCAACTTTTCAACTTATTAACCCAGCAACCAACTTAAAACCCACTTCTCTCCAAATCCCTCTTAGTATCTTTCTGCTTGAGTGTTTCGCGCTTGTCGTAAAGTTTTTTCCCTTTTCCAAGGGCAATTTCCAGCTTGGCAAGGCCTTTTTCGTTGATAAAAAGAAAAGTGGGAATGAGAGTCAGGCCTTTTTCCTCCAATTTAGATTTGAGCTTGCTAAGTTCCCGTTTGGTAAGAAGAAGCTTTCTTTCACGTTTGGGGTCGTGATTGTTATATGTGCCATAATCATACTCGGCAATGTGCATATTTCGCACAAACAATTCTTCACCTGAAAAAGCGCAATAAGCTTCGTTGATGCTGGCTTTGCCCCCACGGATCGATTTTATCTCAGTACCGGTCAGCACAATACCGGCAACAAATTTTTCAATGAGAAAATATTCAAATGAAGCCTTTTTGTTTTTTATTCTAACCGGATTTGCCATAACGCTAATTTGGGGGCACGAAAGTACGAATTTTTCAGCAGAAACTGTAAAGCGATGCCCTGGAATTACAATCTCTATTGTCCCGAAAACTTTAAGATGTTAAGACACTGTTATAAAATTTATATGTTTCGCTGCGCTGCAGCATTGGATTTGTGTAGCCAATTAATTGGCTACAAAGGTTTTGGCTGCTCTGCAGCTTTTTCTGGAGCTACAGGCATACATTTCATTATTAAACGGACAACAATGAATTACAATAAGAAAAGCAGCATGGAATTAATTCCCTTTCAGAGTAATAAGCGTAATTTCAGGTCTCATCCCCATGCGACCGGGAAAACCAATAAATCCAAACCCACGGTTAATATAGAGAAACTGATCAGCTTCACGGTACAATCCATACCATTCATCATATTTTGCTGAAACCGGACTCCACTTAAAAAATGGCAATCTAAACCCTGCCTGCATGGCATGTGTATGCCCCGACAATGTAAGCATAATCTGAGTTTCGGGTAAAACCTGTTCGCGCCAATGCGATGGATCATGCGAAAGTAAAATGGCATGGCGAAACCATGGATAATCCCCCAAAGCTTGCTCCAAATCTCCTAACTGGTGAAACGGTGGCAGGCCCCAGTTATCAACTCCTACAATCATTATGGAATCGTTACCACGATGTATAAAATTATGGTCATTGCGCAGGAGAGAAAACCCCATTTCCTCTTGTATTTCCATTAAGCGTTCCAGGTTTGCATCACGTTCCTCAATGGTATACCATCGCCGGTAATCGCCCATATCATGATTGCCCAGTACCGAATACATCCCATAAGGTGGATTCAACCGTTGAAAGGCTTCAATAAACCTTTCTGCTTCCACTGCTTCGTTGTTTACCATATCGCCGGTAAACATAAGTGCATCCATGGGAAGCTTTTCAATTTTGCGCAGGGCACGCTCAACCGGCCTCTTACGGGCAAAGCTGCCAAAGTGCGTATCGGTAATATGCACAAAACGGAAACCATCAAATGATTCGGGCAAATCATCAATCTGAATTGTAACCTCCTTGACCTGAAAATTGAACCGACCGTATGTAATTCCATAAACCACCCATCCAAACATGAAAAGCGACAAGAAAAAACCAATGGTAAGCATTAAGGGGTAAGTGCGGATTGCTCTTTCCCTTCCTTTATCAAACCCTGACAAAATTTTACGCAAGACAAAAAGAAAAAGCAGCTTCAAATCATCCAGAATATTAAAAATCAGGAAAACCAACTTTGGAGCAAAAATTAATATGAATGCTCCGGTAATGTAAAAATAATTACGATACATCACATAATCGGGCCACGAGCTGGTGCGGATAATTATGGTCCAAATGATAGCAAAGACAATAAAGCTGATGTCCATGATCCAGTAAGCCCGGAGAATTTTTTTTCGGTACTTTGAAAAAGGACCATGACGCAACAACTTCCGCAGACCATACCATCCATAAAAATCTGCAGCAAGAATAACAAGCAGGACAATTGAAAAGGCTAGAATCATTGCTTAATGTGAATAAGGATTGAGATGTACTTTATTCTGGTGATGAAACAGCAAGTTCAGGGCAATGTTCAAATAATGGGAAAGTTCTGATGGATTTAAGACTGCGGAGACGGAGAGACAGGGAGTTGCGCAGAGTATTCTCAGGGTAGGACTTTACTTCGTTTCACCGCGGAGCCGCTGAGAACGTAGAGTATTCTCCGGGTACGACTTTGGTTCGTGCCCGGAGTTTGCAGTTTAAGGGATTACATCCCTATTCTCCGGGTACGACTTTAAGTTCGTGCCCGGAGTTTAGAATTCAAGGGATTACATCCCTCCAATCAATCCTGATATCCTCTACCGGGCTGCAATAAGCTGTTTATTATCAGGAAAAATGGCGGGATTGTCAGGGATGTCATCCCAGTCAGCCGTTTTTCCTTTTTTCTCACTTTCATATTTTCCTATTAACCCTTTAACCCAATAACCTATTAACCCAAATCCTACCTGTCCGCAGGCAAAGTAACTACAAATTCAGCACCACCGCATTGGCGATCATGAACTTCAATGGTTCCGTGATGTTTTTCTACGATGCTTTGAGTGATGGCAAGACCGATACCAAGTCCAAAATCCTGACTTGCAGTTTTGGTGGTAAAGCTGGAATCGAAGATTCGTTTTTTAATTTTATCGGGTACACCAGGGCCATTGTCGGCTACCTTAAACCAAACATGTTCATTGTCATCAGCAAGACCGCAGGAAATATATAATGTACCTACATCGTTCATGGCATCGCAGGCATTGATAATCAGGTTGGTCCATACCTGGTTTAGCTCACCTACAAAGCAACGCACCAGTGGAATTTCAGAGAAATCTATCTTAACTTTAATATCCTTAAGCCTGTTACCCAAAATCTGGAGGGTTTCTCTAATACCCTCGCGTAAATCGGCCACTTCGGGTTCTTTACCCGGCTGCCGGCTGTAACTTTTCAGGCTTTTTACCAGATACTCTATTCTTGCTGTTGACAAACGGATACCATTCATAAATACACCAGATTGATATGCATCGAGCAAAAGTTGAAGCATTTCTTCTTTTTCTTCCTTTTGGGCAAACGGTCTCAAGCGGTCAAGAACGTCATTTCCCATTTCTGCCATGGTTCGCAGTTTGCTTCTTTGCAGATGGGGATATCTTTTAGCCAGTTCTTTCATTTTTAATCTTTGCTCTGCAGTACCGGCAAATTCACGCTTAAGACCTGTCTCGAAAAAGAATCTCACTAATCCTGTTTCAGGCAGTGCTGATGCCTTCTGTGCAAGGTCGGGAAGATTAGTGGACAAATAATCAACCGACCGCAACAGTGCTGATGCGGGATTGTTAATCTCATGGGCCAGGCCTGCAGTAAGCTCACCCAACGTGGCCATCTTTTCCTGCGAGATCAGGGCATTACGGGTGCGCTCAAGCTCCCTGATGGTTTTTTTCAGATGGTTTTTTTCGGCTTCAAGTTGTTTGGTCAGTTCTGCTACCTCCACATGCAGTGTAACCACTTTGCGGTAGCGCTCGGCAAGGTTAGAGAAAATAAGGCCTTGCAGCGTTTTGCTGATATCAGGGTATCTTGTGAGAAAAACTTCAAAACTATCATGATCCAGGGCCAGGGTGGTTACCTTGGTACTGGCTTTGGCACTGGTAAAAACCGGCTCGCCCGTCTGGAACGACAGCAATCCGATAAAATCCCCCGGACCTTGCATACCAATATTTGTATTCACATCCTCACCCTCCTTAACCTGCGATACGTAACCGTCAAGGATAATAAAAAGCTTGTTGTTTTCTTCGAACTCCCTCAGCATAAACTTGCCCTCAGGGAAAGTCTGTTTAAGACGCGACATGAGCTCCGAAGCGGGCATCATCTCCTTTATCTTTTCCACGAAAGTGGCCTTATCGTAAATAGGTCTTGCCGATGCTCCAATTACATTGGGATTGCGTTCTGATTTTGGTTTTTCGGGTCTGCGGGATTCCATCTGCAACCTGTTGAATTAGAAAATTACACGTATCCTTTGTTGCGTATAGCTTGCTGCAGTCTTTCCTGGTCAAGAACTGACATATATGGCAACAACTCTTTTTCATGATCTATAACATAGGTAGTGAGTTCTTCAATGGCCACTTCAAGTATATGTTGCGGTTTCCAGGGTTTGGCAATGTATCGGTTGAGCTTGGCCTTATTTACGGCTTCGATAGTTTCTTCAAGACCGGCCTGCCCTGTAAGTAAAACCTTACGGGTATGTTCAGTAAAAGGATCTTTCTGCATTTCAATCATCAGGTCAACCCCTTTATCGCCGGGCATAATATGATCGCAAATGGCCAAGCCAATTTTATTTCCTTCTTCTTTAATTTCGTTTATTAGCTGGCGGGCCTCATCAGCCGAATGGGCAATTTCAATGGGAAAAACCTCCTCCAGTTTTTCGAGGTCGCGAATTACTACATCCAGGACCTGAGGCTCATCTTCAACGCATATAATATAGATATCAGACATGACTTTCCTTTTTTAGTTCATAATTAGGGGCCAGTATAATTGTGATAAAACCAGTACGGCAACTATGCCCACCAGTCCGATGATAATTCCAATCTTAACCATATCGGGGGTTTTGATAAAACCTGTGCTCATGGCGATGGCGTTGGGTGGTGTTGAGATGGGCAGCAGCATGGCCATATTGCATGCTGCTCCGATAACAAGGCTGGTAATCACCAGGCTGAACCCTTCACCGGCAATGCCCGAGGTTCCCATGCTGACGGCCAGGGGTATAAGCAATGTAGCAGTAACTGTATTGGAAAGAAAGTTGGAAAGCATCAATGCCACAAATCCAAAAACCAACAAAAGCAGCAATTGCGGGAAGGCATCCCAACTGATACTGGATACCAGCCACATGGCCAGTCCTGTGTTTTCCATACTGATACCCAGAGCAATGCCCCCTGCCACCAGCCATAGTACTTCCCAGGGCAACGAGCGGATATCATCCTGCTTCATAACACTTGTAACCGTTAAGCCCACAATAGGCAAAAAAGCTACCATAGAACTGGGAATTCCGTGTTGTGCTTCTGTAAACCATAGCAACACTGTTATTCCAAATAAAGCATATAAAACCTTGGCTTTCAATGATTTATCAAAATTACCCTTCAAACTAAGTATGAAGCTATCTATGGTAGGGGGATATAGGATTCTCATTGCTGACAATGCTATAAAAAGCAAAAAAAGCGTTAGTGGCAACATGAGCGCCACCCATGAACCAAAGGCTATGTTAATGCCTTGCTGGGTAAGATTGGCAATAACAATGGCGTTGGGTGGTGTCCCGATAGGTGTGGCTATACCGCCTATATTGGCAGCTATGGGGATACTCAAAGCCAGGATGATCCGGAATTTATCTTCCTTGCTAACCTGCATAGCAATGGGAATAGCTACTGTCATCATCATGGCAGTGGTAGCCGTGTTGCTCATAAAAGCCGAAAGAGTGGCCGTAACAAGCATAAGGCCCAGAATAATAAGCATGGGCTTTTGACCAAAAGGTTTTAACAATACATTGGTAAGATTTTTATCAAGATTGTACTTTACCGAGGCACCTGCCAACATAAAACCACCCAGAAACAGTATGATGATGGGATTGGCCAGAGTTCCAAAAAACACAGAAAAGCCCGGTGGTGTATAACCTACAAGTTTATGGCGGGTATCGGCAACCAACCTGGTTTCAGTTGAGATATCAGCACTTTCAACCAGTGTCATTTCTCCCATCTTCAGTATGTTTACTTTCATGGGCTTATATTTTTGGGAGTCCTGCATAATGAGCACTTTTCCATCCTGGATGGCCCCGGGCGGAACAAGCCACTCATTCCCCGATTGATGCTCAGGCACTGCTTCCGGTAACTGTGTTTCGGAATACAACAATCCCTGCTGGCTCAGCAGCGTAATCTGTAAAAAGATCACCAGCATGGATGTGGAGTAAATGGGAATGGTTTCAAACATCCAGAAAACGGCTGCCATAAGAAAGATACCCAGTGCAATATGCCCTGCGTATGATAATCCATCGAACTGAAAAAACAAGGGAAGTAAAAAACCAAGTAGACCAAGAGACAGACCTGTAATGGTCTTAAGACTGAAAGATTTCTGCTTTTTTTTGATGGGCATAAAAAGATTAATGTTTTAGCTTAAATCTGACTGGCAAGGTAATAGCAATCCTTACCGGATAGGTTGCAATGGTTCCAGGTTGCAATACTGGGAGATTTTCTAATACCTTTATTACCTCTTCATCGCAACCGTCACCAATACCCCGCAATATAGAAATATTGGAAATACTACCGTCCTTTTCCACAATAAAATTTACAAGTACAACGCCCTCAGTGTTATTAGTAATAGCTCTTTCGGGATATTCAAGGCGCTTGTCAATAAAACTGTGGATTCCGCCGGGATAAGATAATCGTGGGTATGTATCGGCAATCATATGTACACGATTATCGTCAACACCTTCAGAGGGCTTCATAATAAGTTCATTGCGATAAAAGCTGGTAACACTATTACCGCTTACAAAAATGATTTCTTTGTTTCCACCTGAATTATCATTAAGCCCGGAAGCAAAAACAGGATAAAAATCAGGCAATACCAGCAAAACATAAACTATAGCAGAAAAGTAATATAGCCCGGGAAAAAATTGTATCGGCTTATATTTAAAGCTGCGCGCCATTGATGGAATCAGTTTTCAGGATATAGTAAATATGGATGGCGCTAAATTACAAAAATTAGTGCATAAACCCGGAAAGATTAAGAAAGAAAAAGCCCCATAAAAAAGGAGCTCCTTTCATAAATAAAAACAAATC
>SKSE01000273.1 GCA_007118135.1 Bacteroidales bacterium
AGTTCCGATTTTTCCACCGGCCAGGCATGGGAAGTAAAAATGGATGCTTACCCCAAAAAAACGTCCGGGTTTTTCCGTTTTCAGGAACTATATCCCAAATTTAATACCTGCCTGATCACCTTTGCCGAAAGGGAGAATACTCAGCAAGTGCTGAAATTATGATTTCAAAATATCGATGTATTAATCCAGAAAATAAAATCAGCCAAGGTCCGGACGGCAGTCAGGAATCACCAGCGATAGTTTTTCATCTGCCCGGACGGCCGTTCGGGCCTGCCGGCCATTGGATCATCCACGACCATGGCGCACGGCCGTGCGCCGAAATAAAAAATCCAATTTAAACGAGTTTGACCTGCACGGCAGTGCGGTGATGCGGAAATTTTTGTATTTAAGAAGAAATCAAAAAATCCATTTCCCAGGAATAAAACAGAAGCAATCATGCATTCCATTATCTACTCAACCTATCCCTGCAACAGGTTTTTCTTTCATGGCTGCATCCACGAGCCATGCAATAAACTTAGTAAATGGCCTGACAAACTGTGTTATTAGAATAAACCTTGTCAAACCGATAGGTAGATGCAAAAAGAGTTCCTACTATTTTTTTGTGCCGTGGTATTTCTATTATTTGATGTTGTGGGAATTTTGTTAAAATTATGCTGTGCCATTGCTGTTATTTGATGATTTTTTGTTTTATTGTTGCATTTTTAGTTTTAAAACCAAGCCGGTAAACAGCATCAATTAGAGGAAGTAAAGTTTCTGCAGAAATTGCTTTTAGGGCAAAAAAAAACACCCTTCCCCACTCCACTTCACCTCCACCTCCGGCTCAAACCCTACCCCATCAAACTCCACCACCATATCTGCCGATTCAGAGATCTGTTTTTGCGGGGGTTTGTTTTTGCTGAGGGTAACAATGTGCAGTGCGGGTTTGAAATAGTGATGCAGTCCGCCGGCTTCGCAGATAAGGGGTGTGGTGACGGGGATTTTCTCCAGGAGGGTTTCCATGGCTTTGCCTTGTTGGTCGCTGGTGGCGGTGATGAAATATACTTTTGTGGCGCCGGCATCCAGGAAGCGGGAGCTGTCTTTTCCGGTGTTATGTTGGGTTTCTTCGTAGATTGTAAAACCTTCGGCGGTGGCAATAACGGGTAATTCGGGTTCGGACTGGTGAAAATGGGGAGATATCTTGATGGCGGTTATGGGGAATTGTATTGCAAATTGGGATATGAGACGGCAGGCCAGGGTGGTTTTGCCGGAGTTCTGGCCGGTACCGGAGATGAGGAGGAGATTGGGTAAGGATTTCATCGGGTATGGGGTATGGGGTTTGATGTTTGATGGTAAAATTACGTTTTTTTTCCCTCACGCAATGGCGCAAAGGTTACGCGGAGAGCGCAAAGGGTATAAAATTCGAAGTACGAAGCACGAAGCACGAACCGAGGCGCAGCCGAGCTCAGCGAAGCTAAACAAAAAACACTCTGTGAACTCTGCGTCCCGGCGTCTCCGCGGTGAAAAATCACATATCACTAATCACTAACCACTAATTACTATTTTCCCTATCTTTGCAAAAATTTTACCGGGGGCAGTTTGCTTCCCGTTTTTTGATGCAATTTTTTATATGACACTGGAAACAAACACTATAGCGACTGCAACGAAAAAGTCGCCACTACAAAAAGAGATTGACAAACGAAGAACTTTTGCCATTATCAGTCACCCCGATGCCGGGAAAACCACCCTTACGGAGAAGCTGCTGCTTTTCGGGGGTGCCATACAAACGGCGGGTGCGGTAAAATCGAACAAGATAAAACAGGGTGCCACCTCCGACTTTATGGAGATTGAACGCCAACGGGGTATTTCGGTGGCAACCTCAGTTATGGGATTCGAATACCGCGGGGTGAAGATCAACCTGCTGGATACGCCTGGACACCAGGATTTTGCCGAGGATACCTACCGCACGCTTTCGGCGGTTGACAGTGTGATCCTGGTTATTGACTGCGCCAAGGGTGTGGAAACCCAGACCGAAAAGCTTATGCAGGTGTGCCGCATGCGCAACACCCCAGTTATCGTTTTCATCAACAAGTTGGACCGCGACGGACAAAATCCATTCGACATACTGGATGAAATAGAGCAAAAACTGGATATCAGGGTGCGACCTATCACCTGGCCCATAGGCATGGGGAAGGAGTTTCAGGGCGTGTACCATCTCATCAACAACCGCATCTTCTTCTTTAAACCCAACAAACAAAAGCTGGAGGACGATGTAACTGAAATCAATTCGCTGGATGATCCGCTGCTGGATACCCTTGTGGATGGACATGCTGACCTGCTGCGTGAAGAGGCCGAACTGGTAGAAGGTGTTTATGAACCCTTTGAAAAAAGCACCTACCGCAGCGGTGAAATTGCACCGGTATTTTTTGGAAGTGCACTTAACAATTTCGGTGTAAAGGAACTGCTGGATACATTTATTGACATTGCCCCTACCCCGGCGCCACGAACCACCGACATGAGAGATGTCAAACCCGATGAGGATGCCTTCAGCGGTTTTGTATTTAAAATACATGCCAACCTTGATCCACGCCATCGCGACAGAATCGCCTTTTTACGGGTTTGCTCAGGAAAGTTTGAGCGCAGCAAAAATTACCTGCATGTAAAGCAGGGTAAAACCTTCAAATTCAGCAATCCCACCAGCTTTATGGCAAATGATAAATCGGTGATTGATGAAGCATATCCCGGAGATATTGTGGGTTTATATGATACGGGAAACTTCCGTATTGGCGACACCCTTACCGATGGCGAAAAGATCATTTTTAAAGGAATTCCTACCTTCTCACCCGAGATATTCAAAGAACTGGTCAATACCGACCCCATGAAGGCCAAACAACTGGAAAAGGGCATCAAACAGCTTACCGACGAGGGTGTGGCTCAGCTTTTCACCCAGCAACCTGGAAACCGGCGCATCATTGGCACGGTGGGCGAGCTGCAGTTTGAAGTGATCCAGTTCAGGCTCCTGCACGAATACGGCGCATCATGCCGATTCGACTATATGAACTTTTACAAGGCAGTGTGGATAACCACCGATAATCCGAAACAGTTGCAGGAATTTTCCGACCAGAAATACCGCAACATGGTAATCGACAAATATGGCAATCCAGTTTTTCTTGCCGAATCGGAGTGGTTGCTTAAGAGAGCCATGGAGAATTTCCCCGATCTGAAATTTCATTTTTCCTGGGAGGTAATATAAATGAACTATTACAGGTTTTTTGCTGCCAACCGTAATATTCTGCTGTTTGCCATCATCCTGACGCTTTATTCAGGTTTCGGGCAAACCTTTATTTTATCGCTTTATATTCCTGAGATCATCAAAGAATTTCAGATCAGTCAGGGGCTTTACAGCAGCATTTATGCAGCGGCAACATTGTGCAGTGGCATCACAATCATTTTTGCAGGAAAGCTCATTGATCGCATGCCCATCATGAAATTTACCATGATAGTTATTGTGGGAATTATTGCTGCCAACCTGATGGCCGGAATTAGTCTGAACCTGTTTATGTTGTTCCTGGCCATTTTTATGCTTCGGTTTTTCGGGCAGGGCTTGCTAACCCATACTTCCATAACATCTATGGGGCGATATTTCTCCCGTTCAAGAGGTAAGGCCCTGAGTATTGCCTACCTGGGTTTTCCCATAGCAGAAGCGGTAATGCCCATTGCCATTATAACACTGGTGCTTACAGTGGGCTGGCGTGAAACGTTTCTGCTAAGTTCAGTCTTTATTCTTGCAACATTAATTCCCCTGGTATTAATGCTGCTAAGGAACTTTGATAAAAGTAAAATTGTTGAAGAGAAAGAAACAAAAACCAGAAAACCTGGATTAACAGCTGTTGATGAACAACGGACCTGGGCACAACGCGAAATCGTTAAAACCCTTGATTTTTATGTTTTTGCCCCTACAGTATTTATTGTGGGATTTACCCTTACGGCACTATTCTTTTACCAGACGTTTATCGCAGATTTTAAGGGCTGGAGCCTGGAATGGATGGCGGTAAACATCACTGCCTATGCTGTTTCATCGCTGGTGTTTTCCATCCTTGCCGGGCCGCTCATTGATAAATATTCTGCACGTCAGATATTTCCCTTTGTGCTGGTTCCTATGATTTTAGGGCTGCTTGTTCTCGCCTTTTTCTCGCACACCATGGCAACACCTGCATTCTGGTTTCTGGTGGGAATTACCGCCGGTGCCAATCCCACCGTTTCCAATGCATTATACGCCGAAACCTACGGAGTAAAAAGTCTTGGGGCCATACGAAGTATCTTTACGTTTATAATGGTAGTGAGTACAGCAGCCGGACCGGTTGTTTACAGTGGTTTACTCAGCTCTGATTTCAATTTCAATCATATCCACCTGATGATCACCGGAGTAATTGTTTTTAATATCATTTATATTTTGCTGGCTTTCCGGTATAAAAAAGAAACTTTCTCATAAGTGTATTTGGTCGTTGAGCTTGTCGAAACGACTTCTGATTATCAGTAATATAACCGCTTCGACAGGTGTTACAATGAGTTTATCGAATTGCTCAGCGTCCATGTGAAACATGACAAATATCCTGTTGATCAGGTATCCTCATCACTAACTTTCAATCTTACTTTCAAGGGGTTTAAAACCTTCTCCCAGAATTTCTGATGCTTCAATTACCGTAAGGAAGGCTTTGGGATCAACTTCATGCACAAATTCAGTGAGAATGGAAAGTTCTCTGCGGGTTACGTTTACGAAAATGATCTTCTTATCAGAATTGTTATACATTCCTTTCCCTTCAATATAGGTGCCGCCCCTGCGAATATCATTGAGAATCTTATGTCTGATCTCTTCGTACTTGTCAGAAATAATAAAGATGGTTTTTTCATAACTCATACCTTCCATGGTAATGTCAATGACTTTACCGGTAATAAAGATCACTATCCATGAATACAAAGGAATTTTCCAGTCGCCAAAGGCCACCAAACCCAGCAAAACGATAACTGAATCGATTATGATAAGTGTTTGCCCCAGCGGCATACGGGTGTATTTGGCTACAATCTGCGACAGGATAGCCGTACCGCCTGAAGAGGCCTTGGCTTTGAAAATGAGTCCCAGTCCGAAACCTATCAATACACCTCCGAAAATGGACGAGAGCAGAGCATCATCTTCCACCAGTGCCATATCACCAATCAGGTAGGTAAGGCCATCGATGAATACTGATGTAAGAACAAAGCCTACCACTGTTTTCACACCAAAACGTGGACCCAGAAGCTTAATTCCGATAATCGTAAGCGGAATGTTGAAAGCCAGCCCGGTTAGCCCCACAGGAATTCCCAACAAATGATAAAGCACGATACCTACACCAAATACACCACCCGGTACAAGTTTGTAGGGAGTAATAAAAAACACAAATCCTGCAGCCAGGATAAAAGCTCCTATCAGTATAAGACTATAGGAATAAAACCATTTTTTTGAAAACAGTTTCTCTTTAGTTACATAAGCCATATCAGTTTATTATTTTATTTTTTTAACACCTTAGTTTTGAGGCCGCAAAGGTACTGCGATTTTTTCAATATTTATCACCCTTTGCCTTTATAAATGATTACTTTTGCGTTTTCAAAAAATCAAATGCATTTCACCATGAACAATTCAAACTTACTCGAAATCAGGAGCGCACTAATCAGTCTTTACCATAAGGAACCTGCGCGCGAAATCATTGTGAAACTTCACGAAGAGGGTGTAAAGATCTATTCAACGGGTGGCACTCTGGATTACATAAAAAGCCTGGGTATTGATGCCACTTCTGTGGAAGAAATAACTGATTACCCATCCGTTTTCGGCGGACGTGTAAAAACCCTTCATCCCAAAGTTTTTGGAGGAATCCTTTTTCGACGCGATAATGAAACCGACCTGGAAGAACTGGCAAAATTTGCTATCCCACATATCGATCTGGTAATGGTGGATCTTTATCCATTTGAGGAAACAGTAAAAAAGGATGCTTCGCACCAGGATATTATTGAGAAGATTGATATTGGTGGGATATCGCTAATCCGGGCTGCCGCAAAAAATTATCAGCACACCTGGATCATTCCATCATCGGAGTATTACTCACATGCCCTTGAAATACTCACCACACAGGATGCCTTCACTAACATCGACCAACGCAGGGAGTTTGCGGCAGCCGCCTTCGGTGTGTCATCGCATTACGATACTGCAATTTTTTCTTACCTGAACGAAAAGCCTGAGGAAGTTTTCAAAAAAAGCTACAATGCGTCAAGGCAATTGCGTTATGGCGAAAATCCGCACCAGAAAGGTTATTTCTTCGGAAACCTTGATGAAGTTTTCACCCAGCTTCACGGTAAGGAAATATCATATAATAACCTGCTGGATATTGATGGGGCCATGAACCTGATCTCCGAGTTTCAGGAACCTACATTTGCCATCATCAAACATACCAATGCATGCGGAGTGGCTTCGCGCGAAAACATTGCTGATGCATGGAAAGCTGCACTTGCATCAGACCCTGTTTCAGCTTTTGGCGGAATTTTGATCGCCAACCGTAACATTGAACAGGATTCTGCGTATGACATTAATGAATTGTTCTTTGAAGTTATACTGGCACCCGATTATTCAAAGGAAGCACTGGATATTCTGAAGCAAAAGAAAAACCGAATCATTCTGAAAATAAACAGTTTTCCACAACAGCAACAGCAATTTCGCTCTGCCATAAATGGTGTACTGGCACAGACGGTAAATCTTGCTGAAACACCTGTAGAAAACTGGAGTATAGCCACAAAACTGCAACCGGACCCTGGTATTTCGTCCGACCTGCTTTTTGCCAATAAGCTGGTAAAGCATACCAAGTCCAACGCAATAGTACTTGTGAAAAACGGTAAGTTACTGGGTTCAGGTACAGGGCAAACATCAAGGGTGGATGCCCTGAAACAAGCTATAGCCAAAGCCAAAGAATTCGGTCATGAGCTTCGGGGAGCAGTTATGGCTTCGGATGCATTTTTCCCCTTTGCCGATTCAGTTGAAATCGCTTTTAAGGAGGGTGTATCAGCTGTAATTCAACCAGGTGGATCAGTAAGAGATAAAGACAGTATCGATTTTTGTAATGAAAACAACATGATCATGGTCATGACAGGCGTAAGACATTTTAAGCATTAAACTATAAACTTCAAACTTCTAAACTAAAACAACAATATGGGCCTTTTTTCCTTTTTAACCAAAGAGATTGCCATCGATCTGGGTACGGCAAATACCATTATCATTCATAACGACAAGGTTGTTGTCGAAGAACCATCTATTGTAGCTATAGAAAGAGCAACAAATAAGGTTATTGCTGTAGGGCGAAAAGCTATGATGATGCATGGCAAAACCCATGAGAATATCAAAACCCTGCGCCCCCTGCGCGATGGAGTCATTGCTGATTTCCAGGCAGCAGAGGCTATGATCAGGGCAATGATAAAAATGACCGATACAAAAAAGCCATTTTTTCCGCCTTCATTAAAAATGGTTATTTGTATCCCATCGGGTATAACCGAGGTTGAGGAAAGAGCTGTGCGCGATTCATGCGAACAGGCCGGTGCCAAAGAAGTCAGACTTATTCATGAACCCATGGCAGCAGCCATAGGTATAGGTATTGATGTTCTGGAACCCACAGGCAATATTGTTATTGATATTGGCGGAGGCACCAGTGAAATTGCTGTTATTGCGTTGGGTGGTATTGTATGTAATAAATCCATTCGTATTGCCGGCGATGATTTCAATTACGATATTGAAGAATATATGCGTAAGCAGCATAATATTCTTATTGGGGAACGCACAGCTGAAAGAATAAAGATTGAAGTGGGTGCAGCATCTACCGACCTTGAAAACCCACCCTCAGATATTGCAGTGCATGGCCGCGACATGATGACAGGTATTCCCAAAGAAATCATAGTAAGCTATACTGAAATAGCACAATGTCTTGACAAATCCATCACCAAAATTGAAGCTGCTGTTCTTAATGCCCTGGAAATGACACCGCCGGAGCTTGCTGCCGATATTTACCGTACCGGAGTTTATATGGCGGGTGGTGGAGCATTGCTCAGAGGACTCGATAAACGAATTTCAAATAAAACCAGGCTGCCCGTTCATTTGGCTGAAGATCCGTTAAGAGCCGTGGCAAGGGGTACAGGTATTGCACTTAAAAACTTTGACAAGTTCCCGTTCCTGATTAAATAAATCAAACGGTCTTCAACTGACTTCTTATTAAAAACGACCTGAGAAATGTATTTCTATGCGCAATTTAATAAACTTTATAACCAGGCATTATTTCTTCTTCCTGTTTGCCATGCTGCAGGTTTTGGCAATAATGCTTATTGTGCAGAATAATACCTATCACCGCTCATTTTTCATCAATTCATCCAATTATATAGCAGGAAATATATACAGGATGCAATCAGGTATTACCCAGTATTTTTCTCTGAAAAGTATTAATGAAGAACTCATGGAAGAAAATACTCTTCTGCGGAGTCAGATTCAGGGCACCTACCTTACCACGGATCAAAATATTTTTACCTTCAGAGATACATTGTACCAGAGACAATTCCGGTATGTTAATGCCAGGGTTATCAATAATTCGGTAAGAAACCGTAACAACTATCTTACCCTTAACAAAGGACGTATTCATGGAATTCGCCCCGATATGGGAGTAATAGGCTCCAATGGTGTTATAGGTATTGTAAAAGATGTTTCCGGTAACTTCAGCTCAGTTATTTCACTTTTGCATTCCGATATGCAGGTAAGTGCAAAAATTGAAAAAAACAATCACCTGGGAACAATCATTTGGGAAGGATTTGACCACACCAAAACAACAATGCTTTATATACCTCCCCATGTTGAACTTGAAAAAGGTGATACTATCATTACCAGCGGATTCTCGCAAATTTTCCCGGAGGGAATAGCCATTGGCGTTATAAACGATTTTGAAGTGCGGCGTGGTGATAATTTTTTTACCATTGACGTAGAATTATTTACAGATTTCAATCGACTTGAATATGTATATGTAGTACAAAATATTTTCCGCGACGAGATTGGCGGGCTCGAGGCTCTCAATGGTTCAGGAAACTAAATTGTAAAACCCATCCGGTAAAAGAAATGGATTTTAAAATACTAAAACATACAGGCAGGTTTCTGATTATTATCGGGGTACAAATATTAATCCTGAATCAGATCCATTTCAGTGGGTTTATCACACCTTATTTATACCCATTATTTATACTATTGCTGCCTTTTAACATCAAAGGTTATTCCCTTTTATTAACTGCATTTTTTACCGGACTTGTTATTGACATGTTTTCCGATTCCCTGGGCATGCATGCATCAGCAACGTTGCTCATGGCTTTTCTGCGGCCTGCAATTATTAGTCTTATTACCGTAAAAACGGAGTTTGAGCAGGATATTGAACCCCGTATAGATGTTATGGGTATCGGATGGATTTTTATTTACTCTCTCATGCTTATTTTTATACACCACCTGAGTCTTTTTACACTGGAAATATTCCGGTTTTCCGGTTTTGGTGAAACCCTGTTTCGTACATCCTTAAGCACAGCATTTTCAGTTTTATTAATTATGCTTGCACATTTAATCATGGGTACCCCGAAAAAATCAAAACCCTAAAAAAATGCCAATCTATTAGTAAAAACTCATGCTATCCCTTAAAAAATCTTTGATTGCGGGTTAAAAATTCTTAAATGAAAAATGCTGTCTTGCTATTGATTTATCTTTGCAAATCAAAGA
>SKSE01000120.1 GCA_007118135.1 Bacteroidales bacterium
CCCCATACAAAAATAATCGTTTAGTGTTACGAAAATGTTAAATCGGTAAACATTTGTTTTAATTTTTTATTAACAATAGGTTAATTTTATTATAGTTCTTCCAAAAATTTGCTCATAGGCCTTATTCATCCAAAAGTTCATTATTTTTGACGGATTTTACGTTATACTTCAGCATGAAAATTTTGTATATCTCTTACGATGGAATGACAGATGCGCTGGGGCGGTCGCAGGTAATACCCTACCTGGTGGGGCTTTCTGAAAAGGGTCATACCATACACATAATCAGTTGTGAAAAGAAAACAGTTTCACAGGTCGAAAGAGATGATGTTGCAGATATTTTGAGTAAAAATCAGATACAATGGCATCCGCTTTCTTTTTCCGTTCAACCTCCATTTCTGTCAAAAGTAAAGGATGTAGTAAAAATCAGGAGAAAAGCACTGCAACTGCATCGAAAGCAAAACTTTGATATTGTGCATTGCCGCAGCTATATTGCTGCCCTGGCAGGACTTGAGCTGAAGTTAAAGCATAATGTAAGATTTGTATTTGATATGCGGGGTTTCTGGGCTGATGAGCGAATTGACGGAAATATCTGGAACCTGAAGAATCCCATTTACAAAATCGTTTACAATTATTTCAAAAAGAAGGAAAAATTGTTTTTCCAACATGCTGATGCTGTTGTAAGTCTCACTCGAAGTGGCAAGGATGTTATAGAAAACATTTTCGGGGAACAAACTGCTCAAAAAATCACCGTTATTCCTTGTTGCGTTGATACTGAACTATTTTCCAGGGAAAGCATTTCACAAGACCGGATCAGTGAATTGAAACGAAAACTTGGATTGACTGATAACAGTTTTGTGCTTTCCTACCTGGGTTCGGTGGGTACATGGTACCTGCTTGATGAAATGCTTTTATTTTTCAAAAAGCTAAAAACCAGATTTCCTGATGCAAGGTTTCTTTTTATCTCGGGCGATAATCCTTCCGATATTAAAACAAAAGCTGCAGAAGCCGGTATTGACCCTCTGGATATTATTGTTGAAAGAGTAGCCCGCGAAGCAGTCCCCTCCTATCTTTTAATATCAGATGCATCAGTATTCTTCATCAAGCCTGTTTTTTCAAAAAAAGCCAGCAGTCCCACCAAACAGGCAGAGATTATGAGCATGGGAATACCGGTTATATGCAATTCGGGGGTAGGGGATACCGAAAAGATTTTTTCAGATAATGGCGCCGGCCTGGTTTTGAAGGATTTTTCTGAGACTGAGATGGAAAGGGGAGTAAAAGAACTGGATAAAATTCTTCAGCTCGACCCGGTTCAGATTAGAAATAAAGCCATCCGGTTGTTCAGTCTGGATGATGGGGTTGAGAAATATCACACCATTTACACTGAGATTATGAAATAATTTTCAGAATAAAAAAATGTCCGGGTTTTAAAATAATCCGGACATTTTTTGTATATGGGGTCGTTTTGGCTACTAATTCAGGTAAAGTCTGTATGCCAGGTTGATATTGCGTCCGGGCATTGAAAAATGACGGTCTTCCACCCTTGAAAGGTGATCGCGGTATTTGGTGTTCAGAATGTTATCCCCACGTAAAATAATAACATGGTTACCTAAACTGTTGATCCGGAAACCTGCTGCCATTCCCAGAAGTGTATATCCATCTGTGGCATCCTCCTCTGGAGCAACCCTGTTTTGGGTGGCTGCCGATCTGACTCTTGCGCTTACCCATCCCAATCCAAAGTCATACTCTGTTTCGGCCCTGAACCTGAAAGGCGGTATAAATGGTAAATACTCTCTGCTATCTGAATTTCTGCGTGCATTTACGTAATCCATTGAAATACCAAATTTCAACTGGTTTGTGGGTTTGATATTCATACTGAATTCTCCCCCGTAAAAACTGGCTTTGTCGCCGGTATATTCAAAAATGGGAAGATTTGATGCGGGGTCAATATCTCCGGTGGGTTGAAAAATGATGAAATTATCGAAAAGGTTAAGGAATGTTGAGACTTCAAATTGTATGAATTGGTTTCCCCAGTTTACGAAAAGGTCTCCGCCATGTCCAATTTCATCCTTCAGGTCGGTGCTGCCCAGTTCGTAAACTCCAGAGCAAAGATGAGGACCATTGGCAAAGAGTTCTTCCACCATGGGATTGCGGTGCGAACGGGCAAACTGACCTCCAATTTCAAGCCCATTTAAAGGTCTGTAATTGATGCCCAGCGAACCGGTAAAGTTTGCAGCATTTCTGGTCTGGTCAACATCAGGAAATACTTCATTGGCAATAGCCCCGGTATGCTGTATGTCGAGCCGGGTACCTGCCTGCATGCGTACTTTTCCGCTAAGGGGCACTTCCTGGTAAATAAAAATTCCTGCATTCAATCGGTTTTCTCCCGGTGTATAGGCTTCATCACCACCAATATCAAGATTATGGCCATGAATGTTAAGGCCTATTGCTCCCCGGTCGAAGATGCTGAATGGCACGTGTTGAAGGGTCAATGTACTGCTGAAGGCATTTTTATGATGATAAAGTTCTACATCTTCATCCCAGCGGCCATCTTCCCATTCCATTTCAAATTCTTCCTGTCTGAGGATACTGGCATTAAACCTGAGTTGAGCCTTGTCAAAGAAACCGGTACGATCAAAATTGAACCTTCCGTTCATGCCATATCGTTGCTGTCTTACCTCCACCTGCTCATAGGGGTCATCCAAATGCTCGGGCAAACCGTAGGTTTGGCTGTTCAGAGACAAGCTTATTCCACCTGACACATTCTCACGCTGTATTCCGAAACCTGTGGCAGCATCGTAGTTGTTCATGTAAGTTCCGGGCATTTTACCTTCGGGAGTGGCAATATTGCCTGAGTTTCTGTAGGCGAATCTTCCGGTAAATGCATGATTTTGCATCCCCATGGTGTATCTTGCAAAACCTGCACCCATATTGTTAACGGTAGCTCCCTGTGCTGAGAGGATTCCGGTTGAACCCATATCCCAATCTTCGGGGATATCGCTTGTCATCAGGTTGATTACTCCACCCAGTGCGCTGGAGCCATACATAAGGCTGGCTGGTCCTTTAACTACTTCCAGGCGATTGGCCGAAAGGGGATCCATGGTCAGCGAATGGCCTGCTCCCGATTCGGAAACATCGCCCATGCGTTCGCCATGCTCGAGGATAAGAATACGGTCGCCATCCATGCCCCTGATTACCGGGCGGGCAGGTGCCGACCCCAACGAGCGCATGGCAATACCGGGCTCACCATCCAGCATTTCGCCGAACGATACTTCACTGCGTTTTTGCAGTTCTTCGCCCACAAAACTCAAATCCGACTGATAACGAAAACCACTTGCAGTGGGTGAAGCCGTAAATATTACTTCATTGAGGGTATATATACTTGGCGGAACAATAATTTCCAGGTATAAATCTTCCATATTGTTAGGGTCAATCTCCATCCGGGTGGTTTGGTAACCCATGCCTCTCACAAGTATGCGGGATGATTCAATGGGCAGATTGTTGAGTTGAAATTCCCCGTTTTCATCTGTTGATACACCGATATTTGTGTTCTCAATCATCAGAGTGATGAACGGGACCGGTGCCTTATTATCAGCTGAAATTACTTTTCCTTTGAGAATCAGGCCGGGCTCATTTGCCGCGCCACCTGTTGAGAGTGAAATTGAAATAACAAAAACGAAGATGAGTCTTAAATTACCGGATATTTTTTTCATGAGTGAACCTATTTTGCAATGTTAATTATTTAACAATGCAAAATTAGCCCATGTTGATAGAGTAGGCTAACCAGAAACATCCCCATTTATGGGGATTTTGCCCATCAGGATTTTGATGTTGTGGAATTAAACTTCAGAACTTTCAACTGATGTACTTCTATCAGTTTTCCTGCAGATTGTACTTCTTCATCTTGGAATACAGTGTAGTACGACTGATGCCCAGTCTCCGGCTTACCTTTGTAACATTGCCCTCCATTTTGTCGATACACTCCTTTATGGTGAGTTTCTCAACTTCCTCGAGAGTCATGTTGGAAAAGTCATCATTATGCATTCCGGTTACAAGGGACTGGTTTGAGTCATTCAAGACTTCCTTTTCCAATCCTCTGTCAGCTATCGGGTTTGCAATATTGAAACTGCTATGCCCGTTGAAGTTTACGATATTTTCCACATAATTTTCAAGTTCCCGAACATTGCCCGGCCAGTTGTATTCTGAAATCTGACTTAGCAGTTCTCCTGAGATGGATGGGATGGGTTTGTTTAGCTTCTGGGCCTTTACTTTCAGGAAGTAATTAAAAAGTGTAAGCTTGTCGTTGCCTCTTTTTCTCAGTGGTGGAATGAACAGTGGGATAACACTAAGGCGATAAAACAGGTCTTCGCGGAAAGTTCCCTTTTGCAATTCATCTATGAGATTCTTCTTGGTAGCAGCAATTACCCTCACATCGACCGGGATGTTTTTATTGCCGCCTACCCGGGTAACATACCCTTCCTGGAGAACCCTTAGCAGGTTTACCTGCATATCCAGTGGCATCTCACCAATTTCATCCAGAAAAATAGTACCGCCGTTTGCCAGTTCAAATTTACCCGCATGCCCTCCTTTTTTAGAACCTGTAAAAGCTCCCTCTTCATATCCGAATAGTTCACTTTCAATCAGGTTTTTGGGAAGGGCGCCACAGTTTACAGCAATAAAAACAGAGTTTTTCCTGGGGCTGGCATTATGAATGCTCTGAGCAATCAGCTCTTTACCGGTTCCGCTTTCTCCCATTAAAAGTACTGTGGAAGTGGAACTTGAGATTTTTTCGGCATGTTCAATTACCTGGCTGAATTCCGGACTGTTGCCAATGATATCATCAAAAGTATAATGGGCCCGCATACCTGTATATTTGTTTACCAGGTTGAAGATTTTCTGCATTCCTTTAATAACCAGAACCATCCCGATTATCTCCTTACTTGTATCGACAATGGGGTATGCGCTGAGGTCATATTTTTCTTTTCCACCGTTGATGGAAAAGTTGGTCTCCATGTCCATGTAGGTTTCACCCCTTTTGAATCTTGCAATGATATCCCGCCAGTGGGGTAAGAGCTTGTCAATAGGTTGATTCAGGGTGTTCTCCTTTTTGAAATTTAGCATTGAGCAAGCCCAGTTGTTAATGGTTTTGATATTGCCGTTGATATCCAGGGCGATAATGCCTGCAGAAACCGATTCGATGATAGATTTCATATAGGAAAAGGCCTCATTGAGTTTTTTCTGGGTACATTCGGCTTTTATCTGGTTTTCAATGGCTCTTACGGCGGCAACTACCAGTCCCAATGTATGGGGGTGCACAAGATGGCTCTCGCCGGTAAGATTCAAGGTCCCTATGATTTCTCCTTCATTGTTGTGAATGGGTGCAGCAGAGCAGGTCCATCGGTGATAGGCAGATATAAAGTGTTCAGCAGCAGTTACCTGTATGGGGTGTCCTTCGCTTATGGCTGTGCCCATGGCATTTGTGCCGATGTTTTTCTCATTCATATAGGCACCCACCACCATATTTAACTTTTCCGATTCCGCAATAATTTCAGGATCACCCACTGAATGAATTATGCAACCTTCATTGTCGGTAAGAAGAATGAAAAACCCTGAATTGGAAACAGCTTCATAAATAATTTCCATAAACGGTGCGGCAACCCTGAGCAAGTATTCATTTCTTGCCAGGTGTGTTGATACTTCATTGCCCTTCAGTATTTTACTGGGGAAAATCTGCTCTTTATTAACGCCATATTCTTCACACCTTTGATGTGATTTTTTGATGATTTCTCTCTGGATGTTGGCCTTGTTGCTCATAATATTCTGTTTTTGGAATTCTTATTTCCTGTGCTTTCAGTCAATGCAATCAGGTTGCCTACAATATTTTAACGGCTGATGCCTTGAAACTTAACCATACCTCTTCACCGGGAGCCAGGCTTAATTTTTCAACTGATCTTTTGCTGACGATTACTGAAAAAATTTCGCCAACATTAATGATCAGCTCTACACCGTGGTTTAGGTAATAGATTTCGTTAATGATACCCTTATATTGATTTATGGCACTGGTCTCCAGCCTTTCTTTCGAAACTATTATATCCTCACCGGGAATCATTAGATGGGCAGCATCTTTACCGGGGTCATCCAGACAACTTATGGTTATTTTGTTTTTAGTGAGACCATGAAAAAGTCCGTTCTTCTCAGATGTTTTTTCAAATGTGCAGGGGAAAATATTTTTGATGCCACTGAACCGGGCAACAAATTCAGAAACCGGGTTGCGAAAAACTTCTTCGGGCTTGCCCCATTGAATCAACTCACCTTTTTCAATGATGGCAATTTTTTTGCTTAAAGTAGCCGCTTCCATGGGGTCATGGGTAACATGGATGATGGTTTTCCCGGTTTGATTTATTTTTTTCAGAAGTTCGCGCAATTCCTGTCTAAGTTTAACATCCAGACTGGCAAGGGGCTCATCCAATAAAAGCACTTTGGGGTTTGATGCCAGTGTACGTGCCAGTGCCACCCTTTGCGCTTCTCCGCCGGAAAGGGTTCCGGGATGGCGGTCAAGCAAATGCTCAACACGGGTAAGCCGGGCAAGCTCCAGGGTTTTGTTGCCTTGCTCCTGGTTCGAAAGGCCTTTGCCTTTCAGTGCATAGGTGATATTCTTCCTGACGGTCATATGCGGAAAAAGTGCCATATCCTGGTAAACCAATCCGAAAGGCCTGTTCTGGATTTTTAAGTTGCTGATATCTTCACCATCCAAATTTATCTCCCCGGTTTCGGGTTTTACCAGACCTGCCAGAACTTCAAGAAGGACAGTCTTCCCCGCACCCGACAGACCCAGAACGGTCAGGTAATCGCCTGGCTCAAGTTCCAGTGAAATATTCCGCAAACGGAAATCTCCCAATCTGGCATTTATGTTTTTAATTTCTAACATGATATCTTTTTCCGGATAAAACTCTCATGGTAATAAATATGGCCAGACAAACCAGTATAAATATGGCCGCAACAGGTCTGGCGTAAGACAATCCGAATGATGTAAATCTTTCCCAGATAAGAATCGGAGTGATCATAGGATGATAGGCAATGATGATTACAGCTCCGAATTCGCTCAGACCTCTTGCCCACATCATCACCAGCCCGCTGATTACCGACCTTTTGGCAAGAGGTAAAGAAATACTGAAAAACACTCTTGCGGGCGATGCTCCCAGGTTCAAAGCGGCTTTTTCAAGTTTCTCGGGTACTGCAGCAAATCCGTCCCGTGCAGCGTTAATGGCAAAGGGCAGGCTTACAAATGCCATGGCAACCACAATACCGGCAACACCACCCACAAAGCTGATTCCAGCCGCTTCGCCTGCCTGGCCTACCCATGTACCCCTTGAAATTACTCCCAGCAATGCGATACCTGCCGCTGAGTGGGGAATTACCACCGGCACATCAATAATTCCGTTTATCAAACCTTTGAAAGGAAAGTCTTTTCGGGCCAGCAAGTAAGCGAGTGGAACGGATAAAATACCAAAGATTATGGTGGCTCCCATGGATGCTAAAAGTGTCAGCCCGATGCTTGAAGTTACTTCACTGTCCTGGAATGTGGTGCTATATTCAGCTGGAGAGGTCCGCAAAAGTAAACCGGCGATGGGTGCAACAATGAAAAGTAAAATAATGCCGCTGAAAGCGATCAGAATAAGTCTCGTACGCCAATCATTCAGCATATAAAATCGATAGTTAGATTATTTTCCATTTGACAGAAAATAAGATAGTTACATCTCCTGGTCCTTAATTTATAATCAATCTGAATTTAAATAAGGGACTTAAAGGAATTTTGCTTTGTTTTTGTTGTTTAATTTCTTAACATTGTTAAGAAATCGGACACAAATATATGCTAAATGTGTTCAGAAACCAAACAAAACTAATACGTTGTTATTGAATTAACATCTGGGTGTTACATACATGTATCACTTATTCAACAATTTATGTTTTTTGGTTTGATGATTGCCGTTAATTATCCGGGAAAAATTCTATTTATAAACTTAAAATAAAAAACCATGCACGGTTACAGAGGAAAAATCTTAAGAATTAATCTTTCTGACAAATCATGGAAGCTTGAGAAGCTTGACCATGCAGAAGCATTAAAGTATGTCGGAGGACGCGGGTTCGGCTCAAAAATCATGTTCGATGAAGTTGATCCAAACATTGATGCATTCGACCCGGCCAATAAGGTAATTATTGCTACCGGCCCAATGACGGGTACTCCAACTCCTGCCGGAGGCAGGTACATGGTGGTTACAAAATCACCACTTACAGGCACCATTGCCAGCTCCAACTCAGGCGGATACTGGGGCGCTGAAATGAAATTTGCAGGTTATGATGTGATGGTCCTTGAAGGGAAATCAGATAAACCTGTAAGCATCTTTATCGAAGACGATAAAATTGAGTTTCGCGATGCAGGTCATTTGTGGGGCAAGACTACAATTGAAACCACCAATGCCCTTATGCAGGAAGCACCTGAAAAGGCAAAGGTACTTTGTATCGGCCCAGCAGGTGAAAACCTTTCTAAAATTGCTGCGGTAATGAATGACCTGAATCGTGCCGCTGGCCGCTCAGGTGTTGGTGCTGTTGTGGGAAGTAAGAATTTGAAAGCTATCGTGATTAAAGGTTCTACAAAACCCACAGTTGCTGATCCTGATGCTCTTAAAGATGTTGTAAAAAGGGGTCGCGCACAGATTAAAGAAAATGGGGTTACAGGTGCCGGTCTGCCGACCTATGGAACAAACGTTCTGGTGAACATTATCAATGAGCAGGGTGTATTCCCAACCAGAAATTTCCAGGAAACTTATTTCGACAAAGCCGAAGAAGTGAGTGGAGAAACCATGAGCGAACAGTTTCTGATCAAAAGAGAATCATGCTTTGCGTGCCCCATTGCCTGCGGACGTTATACCAAGGCTGATGACATAGAAACCGGAGGCCCTGAGTATGAGAGTGTTTGGGCTTTCAGTGCAACCTGTGGTGTTTCTGATATGAAAGCTGCCATCAAAGCCAATTTCTGGGCCAACGAGATGGGGATGGACACCATTTCCGCAGGGGTTACCGTTGGTACTGCAATGGAACTTTACCAGAAAGGATTCATTAAAGATGATGAACTCGATGGACTTGGCCTCAAATGGGGTGATGGTGACAGTATGGTAGAATGGGTGAAGAAACTGGGTCGCCGTGATGGCAGTCTGGGTAGTAAGATGGCCGAAGGTGCTTATCGCCTTGCAGAAGCATATGGTCAACCCGACCTGGCAATGACTGTGAAAAAACAGGAGCTCCCCGCTTACGATCCGCGCGGAATTCAGGGACAGGGACTTCAGTATGCTACATCTAACCGTGGTGGCTGCCATGTTCGTGGTTATCTGATTTCTCCTGAAATTCTTGGCCTGCCTGAAAAACTTGACCGTCTTGAAATTAAAGGAAAACCCGCCTGGGCCAAAATCTTCCAGGATCTTACCGCTTTCATCGATTCATGCGGAATGTGCCTGTTTACGTCATTTGCATTAAATGCAGATGATTATGCAGAAATGTTTAGCGCTGTTACAGGTGAAAAACACACAGCAGAGGATATCCTCAAAGCAGGAGACCGCATATGGAACCTCGAGAGAATATGGAACCTGAAGGCTGGCGTTGATCCATCACAGGATAAACTGCCAAAACGCCTGATGCAGGAGCCTATACCGTCAGGACCTTCAAAGGGTCATCTTTCACGTCTCGAGGAAATGCTACCTTTGTATTACCAGGAAAGAGG
>SKSE01000145.1 GCA_007118135.1 Bacteroidales bacterium
TGGAGAGACGAAATGCACCCACCGATATCAACTACAGGGCTGAAGGAAATAATAACCTGCCGTACAATAATGAAATAATGCGAGGAATACAGGTAAAACAACCTTTCACCGGCGATGCAGGAGAAAATACATTGATTTTTCATGTACCATCAACAGGATACAAAAGATTGTTCTTTAGGTTTGCGGCTAAAGATTATTATGCTGCTGACCATATTCTTGTCGATTATTCAGTAAGCTCCAATCAAACTACCTGGATAACTAATGGACTTGATAGCAACACTTTAACTCTCACATACGATTATCAGCTTTTTACTATTGACCTTACTGATATTGTTCAAACGTATAACAATCCTCATTTAAAAATCAGGTTACAGTTTAATTGCAATGATCCATCTATGGATGAAGGATATAGGGTAACTTTTAACAACTTCAGCCTTGAAGGTGACCCATTTACGACCAACATAAAGGAGTATGGATATACCAATGCCATATTGAATGTATTTCCCAACCCCCTTAATGAAGGTGATGTTTTGTTTCTTGATAAATTTATGGATGTTTTCCTGTTCGATATAACCGGTAAACTTATTTACATGAGACAAAATACCGACAGGGTTTCAACACAAGGATTAAACCCGGGAACATATTTTATCAGAAACCAGTTTGGAGAAGTATCAAAAGTTATACTTTTACCCTGATTCCGGAGTTTTAATTACCTGATCATAAACGAATAACCCACGGTAAGATTCATGGTGTGCAGCGCATCACCAAAAGTATCCAGTTCCAGAAAAGAATTGAGAGGAATGGAATATCTTACATCTACAAAAAAATTTCTTACACCAAGGGAGATACCGGCATTGATAGCGATAATATAGTTTTGAATACGTTCAATTTCCTGAACATCATCTTTGCCAAAATCTGTTATCAATCGGTTATTCTGACTAGAAAGAAAACTGACCTGTGGGCCTGCATAAAGCATAAACAAATTTGTTGAGCTAAAACTATTATCAGATTCTTGTTCAAAAAAACCACCGTAACCTATATGTGCAGACACATCAATATAATTCAATCCAAGTCTTAAATCAGCATCTGTGAAGTTGTCGTTTATGTAAAAAGGGGTGTAAAGCTCCAGTGATCTTGAACTATAGCCTATTTCAGGAGTGATAACCAGATTATCTCCAATCTCAATAATACCTCCCAGCCCTAAGGTATAGCCGAATCGGTCGCCATAACCCTCTTCAAATCCAATACCCAGGAAGTTATAATTGGTGCCACCTTTGAGAAAAATGGCATTTTGCGAATTGCCAATAACTGGTAATAATATCAAACAGATTATTGATACTTTTATCAAATTCTGCTGTAGAATTTTTATCATCATAACTTTAGAAAAGGTTTAATTTATAATTAGACTAAGTACAAATTACAATATCTTATATAATCTTTTATCTAACAAGTTTGCGAATTTAATGTTTTTGCAGTATAAATTCCAAAAATGAATTTTTATCTTTAAAAGTGGGATTGAAGTTAACCCATTGATTTTGTATTTTTAAGCTTTAAACGCACATAAAATATCAGTCATGAGTTGTTCCGGAAATTCTGATCGCCGTAGGTTTATTAAAACCCTTGGAGGCATAATTATAGGAGGCAGTGTTTTACCAACTGCCGGTGCTTTGGGCTTTCTAACTACTAAAGTAAATGCCATGTCAATATTATCTTCAGCCAATTATGAACCCAATTATGTAAAACTGCATAATAATGGAACATTAAAGGCCCGTGCCGATGTACTCTGGGATATGATGCGGCGCTGCACATTATGTCCACGCGATTGTGAAAAAAACCGGATTCGCGGACAAAGAGGAGATTGTAACGCCAATTCTGATCTGGAGATTTCTTCCTTTGCCCCCCATTTTGGTGAAGAAAGAGAACTGGTGGGTCGCCATGGCTCAGGAACAGTATTCTTTACCAATTGTGCACTCCATTGCGTTTTCTGTATCAATTACGACATTAGCCAGATGGGTAAAGGCAGGCGCAGAAGTATCAACGACCTTTCCAATATGATGCTTACCCTTCAGCGTATGGGTTGTCATAATATTAACGTGGTTAGCCCTACTCATTACGCACCACATATTTTGAAGGCACTTGATATTGCTGCAGGTAAAGGTTTAAGACTACCATTGGTATATAACACTTTTGGATGGGAAAAACTTGAAATTCTTCAACTTCTGGATGGCGTGGTTGACATTTATCTCGCTGATTTTAAATATGATGATCCCCTGGCTGCTGATAAATATTCACCGGGAGCCATAACCTATCCTGAAATCACAAAAAAAGCATTACTGGAGATGCACAGGCAAGTTGGAGCTCCCGAAGTTGAACCGGTTTCGGGCTTAATAAGCAAGGGATTAATGATACGACACCTGATTATGCCCAACAATGTTGCAAAATCTGATCAGGTAATGGAGTGGATTGCGCAGAATCTTCCTAAAGATACTTATATAAATGTAATGTCGCAGTATACTCCGGTTTTCAAAGCAAATGAACATCCTGAAATTAATCGCCGAATTACCCAGAGAGAGTACAATCAGGCTGTGACTGCAGCAAGAAATGCGGGCCTGACAAATCTTAGATTGCAGGGGGGGTAATTTTAAAACATGAAGCACACTGTTATTCAATCTCAAAGTTCTCTTGAGAACAATGTAAAAAGAATACTTCTGCATTACAATAATGCTGCAATAGACTTTTTAAGTAGAAATCTGAAAAATCCGGAAAACGTACACCAAACCCGCCTTTGCTTTAAAAGAATCCGGAGTTTCCTGAGGTTAACACAATCCGCTTTCGCAGATGGTACCTATAATGAGCTTAATATCTATTACCGCGATAAGTCACGATTGCTATCATCAAACCGTGATATTACAGCTATCATTGATATTTGCCAGGATATGCTGATCAGGAGTCGCTCCGATTCTGTCAAACTATTCCTGAAAAAATATATACTGGCACAGAAAAGAAACCGCAAGGAAACCACACTAAATCCTGACCTGCAAAGAACCACCCAAACTATGATCAAATCTCTGCGGGAAACAGCAGATAAAATTAATTCACTGGAAATAAGCGGCGAAACCCATGAATGTCTGGCATTTGGAGAAAAAAAGGTTTATAAAAAAGGACTCAGTTTACTGGAAACTGTCAGGGAAAACCCTGACGATCACATGTTACATGAATGGAGAAAACAAGTAAAGTATTTGTGGTACCATTATGTTTTCCTGAACTCATTCTGGCCGGGTATTATGAATGCACATGCGAAACAAACCCAGAAACTAAGCCAATGGCTCGGTAAATATAATGATTATGTAATCCTGGAAAAGGGATTAAATCAACCGGTAGTTTATAACAACTCAAAAAAACCAGCTACACTCAGTAGAAGTATTAAAAGATCGAAAGAGAAACTTGCTCAGGAATCAATAAAGCTGGGGCAAAAAATATATTTATTAAGCCCTTTTGATTTTGAACGATTAATGAAGGATTTGATAAAACTTGAGAAAGGGAAAAAATAAAATAATAAATTTCAATTTGCTGAAAAGGCAAAAAATCAGGAATAGAAATTCAGCTTTTATTGATGAGCATAATAGAAAATTAACACTTTATCCAACAATTACCTTTGAAAAAAACCTTTGCTTATATAATAACAAAAGGCGAGCCCTGCACTCGCCTATTGCCTTTTAACCACCAAAACAAAAACAACATTAACCAATAAAAACAACCAAATAATGATTAAAATTTTCAGCACTACAATGTAATTATTTTTTAGAAAACTACAAAGGTTTTTTTTACATTTTCAATATTTTTTTTTCAATTTTCGGCAAGTATTAAATGAGAATTAATGCATATTAATTCATACCGAATAAATGTCTGTTTTAATAAAGAGAAAAGAAGATGTGAAGAGTTTATCCAAAGAAATTGCTTACCATGGATGTCTTCTTTGAAACGGGCCAGGATGATAATGCCCAAATCCTCTGGAATAAGGATTAAAAGGATTATGGCCCCTGGAAACACTTACTTCGGCTCCAAATCTTAGATTTTCGGTAATGCGCAGGTCCATTCCCATCATCATACCCCTTGCATTCATGTCAAAAGCCTGGGGGTTCATTTGGTTTTGCATCATATTGAAGTTATTCTGCTCGGTCCAGGCACCACCCGTGATTACAAGTCGTGGGTTTACCTGGTATGCACCAAATGCATACACAGTATTACTTAAATATCTGTTGGGCATTTCTGCACCTGATACATTCATGAACATGGGCATTCCTCCACTAAAATTTGAAGTTGAGAAAATAGTTCCAACTGTTAAGTAAAAGTTCTTGCCGGGCTGAAACTGAAGGTGTGGTGCAAAAGATTGTGTAAATATGCTTCCACCAAAACCTGTTGAAAAAGTACTTCCCACCTGCATGCCGAAATCAGGACCTGAGTTGAAAAGACTGTAATTACCATCTAATAACTTAGGCTTTTCAACAGGTTTATCCTGACCAATAACAAGAGCCGGAAATAAAAACCACAGAAGTAAAATGATATAATTTGCTTTCATAACACAGGCTTTTTGTAATACTATTAATCATAACAGAATACCGTTAAATAAGTTGTTCTGCTACATACAAAAATAGAAAAAAATAATAATTAAACTTCAGCCTTTTGTTTTTTTAAGTTTTTCAAAGTCTTTGATTACTTTTGCATTTCTCAAAACAAGAAAGAAATCATCCACAACCTACTATAAATTAATGTATTATGAAACTAAAAATAAATCGTAATCCAGTGCTTAACGGGTTAAAAAGCTACTCTGTTATTACTTTAGGATTGTTTTTAAACGCACTTGCCTGGACAGCTTTTATCATACCATCTGAAATCATTGGTGGTGGAATAACCGGTTTAAGTACCATAATATTTTACGCTACAGGATTTCCTGTGGGTATAACCTTTTTTCTTGTAAATATTGTTTTGATAATCCTGGGAATAAAAAGCCTGGGCTTGTCATTTGGTATCCGAACTATCTATGGCTCCATTGTATTATCAGTTTTTCTGAGTATACTGCAGCAATACATAACTGAACCTGTGGTATCTGATAAGTTTATGGCCGCTATTATCGGGGGAATATTAGGGGGTGGCAGCGTAGGATTGGTTTTCTCACAGGGTGGCAGCACAGGTGGCACCGATATTATAGCTATGATTATCAATAAATACAGAAATATCAGCCACGGAAAACTGATACTGTATATGGATATTTTTGTTATTACCAGTTCATATTTAATCTTTCAGTCAATAGAAGTTATTGTATACGGTGTTGTAGTAATGGGTGTAGCATCTTACTCCATAGATATGGTGCTTATGGGCCACCGTCAAAGTGTCCAAATGTTTATCTTCAGTAAACAACCCGATCAGATTGCCGAACAAATTGCCAATGAGATTGGTCGTGGTGTAACCCTGGTTGATGGGAAGGGCTGGTACAGTAAATCAAAAAGTACAATTTTGATGGTAGTAGTAAGGCGCCATGAAAGCAATAAGATCTTTCGGACCATTAAACTCATTGACCCCGATGCGTTTATCTCAATCTCTAAGGTAATGGGAGTTTATGGTAAAGGCTTTGACCCGATTAGGCATTAGGGTTGATAGGTTATTGGGTTATTGGGTTATTGAGTTATTGAGTTATTGAGTTATTTAAGAAATAAAAAAAATAGGAAAGTAAGAATTTTGGATTTCGAGTTTCGGATTTCAGGTTTAGCTACGCTTAACTCACCTTCGGCTCGGTTTGGTTTTCGTGCTTTTGATTTTTCTCCGGTCTCCGTTTCAATGTCTCCTTTCTCCCCTCTCCTGTCTGCTTTACTGTTTTGTCCAGATACGGTTATTCAGGTTCAGTTCTTCTACAATACTAACTGCCAGCTGAATATCTTCAAAATATTCCTGAACCAGACTAAACCGGGTCAGTTTCTTAAAATAGCTGGGTTCAAACAAATCCTTCTGATAAGCAATTGCAATGTATAGAAAAGAGTTTACAAAAGATATGTACAAATGATTGGGGTGCTTTTCTTTGAAATCGGTAATTCGTTTCATTAAAGATGTGCTAAGTACATAGCGGGCTTCTATCTGATCTTCGCCATATACCACAAAGTGCTTGTTAAAATCTGGATCCTCAAGTTTAACCAGTTTTTCTCTACGAGATAGATTCATTTTCTTGAAGAAGTCTGCCAGAAAACCCCTCCCAAGTCTATTAGGCAATACTACTGTGGATGTCTGAAAATTTTTATTAAAATCCGCAATAAAGAAAAGGCCTCTAAAAATTGTATGCCAGGTAGTTTTGGTTCTCCCTTTGTTATCGGTTGTTCTGGTTTTATATTCTGCCTTTATTTCAGAGAACCAAATCTGGGTTTTATCAACTTTACCGTGAACCATATCATCGCCCGAGTAACGATCTACACGGTTAAGAAAAATTCTGGACCGCTGAAAGCTATCTGAGCCCACAAAGTTTTTAGGCTCATAAGTAAGATCAGGGCTAACAAATTTTACGATAGGTTCAATAACCTGTTGCTTGAAATCGTAATAAAATGTTTTATCGCGAGCCCAGGTTCCTCCAAAAATTATTCCGGTAATCAGTATTACAGCCATGATAATGATGTAATAAAAAAAACTGTTATTATCCTGTTTACTAATATCCAGACTGAAATAAACTACTGATGTCAGAAGCAAGCCAACCAAGGTAACTAACACAATAGTGGTTCCTCTTTTAACCACTGTTTTTCTTCTTGCATCTAAAGCTTCCATATCGGGCATCATATCCTGGTTAAAGAAGTTTTCAAATTCCTGAAGTGTTTTCATAAAGAAATGTATCATTGGTTAATACAAGAGATTCAAACCTTGAGCAAGGGCAATTTAATTAAGGAAATATCTCCGATTGTCATTTAGAATGACTTCAGGAGAAGCTAATGACTCCTTCAGGAACCAAACAGTGATTTAACGTCTACATTCTGTCTTTCCTTTTCGCTTACCTCAAATAGTCTTTTGGTTTTGAAACCAAAAACTATGGCAAAAACGTTGGAAGGAAACATCTGGCAGGCGTTATTATAATCTGTAACTGCAGCATTATAAGCACGACGTGCAGCACTCAATTGTTCTTCTACTTCGTTGAGACTTCCCTGGAGTTGCATGAAATTTTGATTGGCTTTGAGATCGGGATAATTTTCCACAGCAACCATTATACCCCCCATTGCCCTGGAAATCTTATTGTCAAGATCAACTTTCTCATTGTCAGAAAGATTACCTGAAACTGCTTTGGCTCTCATTTCGGTAATTTCGGTCAGAGTAGCACGTTCGTGCTCCATATACTTCTGCACAGTGGCAACAAGGTTAGGAATGAGATCATAGCGCTTTTTTGCCATGGCATCAATGCTGGCAAAGGCTTTTTCTGCCATATTGCGCAAGCGTACCAAACGGTTGTATCCCAGAATTGCAAACAGGATAAAGACTCCCAATACAATCAACAATGTAGTAAATCCTTCCATAATTATTTCTTTTTGTGGTTATTTGAATTTATAAACAATTTTTAAAGGTAAAAATAAATCAATTAGGTTTATTTCAACTTATAAACTTATTCCCGAGTCGCTCAAGCTCCTGGGGCTTCCACTTCGCTTCAGAAATCTATAAACCTATCAACCAACCTAGCTTTCCTCCTCAAAATAAAGCTTATAAAAGAACTTACCCCTTCCATCATCGAATCCCTTCTCAATCATATTGGGGTTTCCGTGCACATATACATGAAAGTTCTTATCAAGTTTGATCACACTTCTGAAATTTTTCTTTTCCTTTTTCACTGCCTGTTCGGCAATCTGGAAATCATCTTTGGTAAGCAATTGCTGCTGTTCGGCAAACTGCCGACGAAAATCGCGATAATCGTCAATAACCTGTGGCTCAGCCAATACTTCCTGCTCAAAAGCTTCGGTACTGTAAGCATCGTTTTCTGAAAAATACTGCACTACCTTGTCTTTCACTTCCAGTTGCTTATTGCGCGAAATATCATTCTCTTCCACAAGCCGGGTGTTGCAAAAGCTTTTAGCCATATTCATTACCATGCGGGTTTGATAGAAATCATCATCGCGGGGTGCCACTTTTAAAAACTCATCCTTCCAGAATCGCGATTCCTCTGCATTGGTTTTATCAACAATGCACATCTTATACCCCTGATCCTTCTCAGTATTAAAGATCAAACAGCCCTTATCAAGTTTATTAATATTTATGCCATCCTGGTATTCAATGGAAAGGTTTTCGCCGCCGGCATATACTTTAAGAAAAGTGTCTTTATTTTCCGATTTAAAAATGCCCAATGCATCGGTAAGCTCATCCTCCACCATGCAATTATTAAGCAGAACAATGTACAATTCGCCCGATTTTACTTTGGGGTGTTGGGATTTATCGTAAAGATGCCTGGCAATATTAACCGACTGCAACACAAAACTCTCTTCAGGATTGAAAATTTTGCCGGCATAATGAAACATCTCATTAAGATTAATATCGGAGTCATGCCTGAAATTATAGAACCCCAGGTCTTTTTTGTGAAAGGGGGCCAGAAAGAAACGTGAAAGGACTGCCTCGAGATCAGGATCATTTAAAGGAAATTCCTCTTTTGAGCAATTCAACTGCTCATCATGCGAGGGGTTTCCCACCTTGTGCACAATGATTTTATCGATTGTGGCATCTGACAAGTCAAGCATGATCAGATTTCATTAAAATTCAACGTAATGGGAGCATCAACCTTGAAATCGTAAAGGGTGAGCCGGCGCATCTCATAAAACCCCCTCCAGTAATTGCGCAGTGCAGCCAGGTAACGTTGTTTGGCGCGGTCTTTTTCTTCAAGGGCTATGTTAAGCTCCAGAATATCAATACGCCCGATAAGATAACGCTGACGAGAAACCTCGTAACGCTTATCAGCAATGGTATCTGCTTTGGCAGCGATCATCAACTGACGATCAAGCATATTAAATTCCATAACCCGCAGAAACACTTCTTGTTCAAAATCAATCAATGACTGTTCTACGTTAGTATTAACAAGCTCCCGGTTCGACTCAGCCATTCTTACCCTTCCACGACCCACGCCCCAATCGAGAATGGGGATTTGGATGCCAACCCTTAATTGTTGTTGATCAAGCGGGTCAACATACACATCAGAGAAACTCTCGGCGGTTTGGGTTAAACCATATACGGCAAAAAGATTTGCATTAAATCGACTTTCAGAACGCGCCTGGCTGACCTGGCTTTCGGCTTCCAGTTGCTGGCGTTCGAGGGCAAGTATATCTGACCGGTTCTGACGCGCCTGAGTAAGGGCCGCTTCAACCTGAATGATCATGTTATGCCGTTCATCCGGAACCATCAGTGTAACATTTTCAATATTATCTATACCCAGGTAAGAGCGAAAACGAAAAAGAGCAGCTTCATAATCAATGCGCGCCTGTTCAAGCGCTGCTTCAGAGTTTAATACATTCAATTCCATCTGCAGGAGTTCATTCTCTGCTATCCTGCCCAATGAATAACGTCCTTTGGAAATCTCATACAGGGTATCATTATTTGCCAGGTTAAGGGTATTGATCTCAATGTTGATCTGGGCCAGTAAAAGATCGAAAAACAGGTTATTGGCCCTCATTGAAATGATTTCAAGGTCTTCAATATAACGTTTGCGGGCTTCCTGAAAGCGAAGCGGTTCAA
>SKSE01000032.1 GCA_007118135.1 Bacteroidales bacterium
ATTGTAAAAAGTAAAAATCCGGCTGTTTTCACTTTTCCCAATACTGCTGCCAATAAATTTTTCATGGGTTTTGAATTGTATATTTTATTTTCGATATATGTTCTCTGATTGATTGCTTTTTTTCTTTAGCAGATACAGGTAAAAAATCCTGCCATCAAACTGCGTTTTCGGTAATTTTAACATACAAAAATATCTATATTATATAAATCGTTATTCCGTTATTTTACTCGGTTGTTTTATACGGATTTATACTTATGTATTAGCTGGAAAAGAAAACACCGGTGCTCCAATTTCAATGATTGGAACTACCGGTGTATTATAAAAGATGAAAGAATTATATTTTCAGAATGGTATAAAAGCTTATTCCTTTCGATTCAATGCTCCGCTGGCCAGTTCATACCATTTTTTGAAGACATTGCCCTCGGGTTTATCTTCATAATAGCCGTAGCCATAACCATAGCCGTAGCCATAACCGTAGCCGTAGCCATAACCATTGCGGGTCATTTTGATATCATTAATTTCTATACAGATATTTTTTACATCAATCTTTTCTGCAAATTCATTTATAAACTCAAGACTTGATTTATCGCTATATCCTTGTCTGATAATATAAATTGTAATATCGGAGTGTTTGATCAGTGTAATGCCATCAGGAACGATGCCCACAGGAGGAGTATCAATAATTACAAAGTCGTACAATACCTTTACATCATTGATCAGGTTTTTCATTTTATCCGATTCAATGAGCTCAGCAGGATTAGGTGGAGTAGGCCCTGATGTTATAACGTGTAAACTATCTGTGTGACTGACCTTTTGAATAATATCATCAAGCTTTTCGTCTCCGATCAGATAATTTGACAAACCGGGAGTTTTTTGAATTTCGAAATCGTTGAATAATCTTGGTTTACGCATATCAGCGCCAATAATAAGAGTCTTTTTACCTGAAAGTGCAATAACTGAAGCCAGATTAATGGCAGTAAAGGTTTTACCTTCCTGGGATTTTGTAGAAGTGACTGAAACAACTTTGTTCTTTTCGCCACTGGCAAAAAACTGTAAATTGGTTCGCATTGCTCTGAAAGCTTCTGTAACCGGTGATTTATTATCATCAAACACAACAAGATTAACATCAGACTTTTTTGCTGCAATTTTATTATGAGGAATTACACCCAAAATAGGAAAATCAACAGCATCGGTAACATCCTTTTTGTCGTTTATACGCGTATCAAAAAAGTCTCTTACGAGCAAAAAGCCAAGTGGGATAACGAACCCAAGTACGAGTGCAATGGTATAATTCAATCTCTTTTTTGGAGATACGACTCCTGCAAACCTTGCCCTGTCAATAATACGGTGGTCGGGTACATTGCTTGCCATAGCAATGCCGGCCTCGGCACGCTTTTCAAGCAGGTAATTATAGGTTGCATCGCTGAGATTAAATCTTCGCTGAATTCCAATAAGTTCTCTTTCAGTACCCGGTAATTGATTAATACGGCTTTCCACACGTTCTATCCTCTGGTTCAAATCAGCAAGAAGTATATCCGATGCACTTTGAATGCTTCTCAAATTTTCTTTTAGAGCCTGCCTGCTTTGCTCAATTTTTCTGTTTAGCATCTGCAGGTTGGGATTTTCAATCGTAGCGCTTACTTTAAGGCGGGAACGTTCGGCATATAACCCGCTAAGCTCACTGATAAGGCTATTTAGCATCGAATCATCAATACCCAATGCAGAGGGACTGAAAACATCTCTGAAATCCTTATCGTTTTCAACATAGTCAAGCAGGTATTTATAATATTGACGCTTTACGTTTTCAATTGCCATCTGATTATCAAGTCGCTGCAGTTCATTAAAAAGTTGAGAAGAAATCATTCCAACATCCATCAGGCCTTTTCGCTGACGAAATTCTTCAAGTGATGATTCTGCAAGGAAGAGTGAGTCGGACACAACACCAATTTGCCTGTCAATAAAACGAATGGTATTTTCGGCAATAGTGTTTTTTTCGAACAAACTTTGCCTGATATAAACCTCCGTAAGGGTGTTAAGAAAATCAATGGCCCTTTGCGAGTTGGTTGCTTCAAAGGAGAGCTGCACAATAGAAACTTCATTGTTGAGAGGCTGAACAGACAGAGAAGAAAGATACCTTCCGGGAAGAGAAGCCAAATCGTGCACCACAAAAATAAACTCTCGTCCTATATGACTTTGTGGCCGAAAGTTTTCACTCTTTACAACCCTGAAACCGTAATTTGCAGTTTGGTGATTTTCTCCAAATCTCAAAATGTGTTTACTCTCACCGTTTCTGAAAGAAAATCTTTTCCCATCGGATAAAGTTAGCTCATAAGTATCTTCTGAAAGGATACTAACGTTAAAGGGTCGGTTATATAGCGGTGTTTGATTTTCATCCCACTCCACGCGAAACGGGGTGTTCTGGTAAATCTCAACGGTTCTGATTTCTCCTACCACCCGGCCGATATTGTAATACGAAACATTCACATCCATTTCTCTAAGGGCGGTATCAACCAAAGAGAAAGATCTTAAAACAGCCATCTCATTAAAGAGGTTATTGCGCTGATAGAAAAGATCAAGTTCGCCCATAATTTGCCCAGGCCTGAATCCTCCTTTGCGATCATCCCGAATGAGAACTGTTGAACTTGCGCGGTAAACTGTTTCTGAAAACTTATTAATAAAATAAGCGATGGCCAGTGCCACGGATAAGCTTATCACAAACCAGTACCAATAGCGGATATATTTAAATACCAGTTTGCGGATGTCAAGCGTTTCTTCGCGAAAGGGGTCTTTATTCATTTTTTTGCCTTTGCAACTGTTTTAAAAATTATTTTTTAAGGTTTATGATACCTCAGAATATGTACTTAAGTCTTTTGTTCAGTTTCCAAAAAAGTTAATCAGCAGAAGAGTAGTTGAAATGGCCGAGAATACCACAGCAAATGGAAACTGTGCAAATCCCAGACGTTTTACCCTGTGTGGCTGTACGTAAACAATATCGTTGGGCTGTAAATAATAAAACTCCGAAACAACAGCTTTGGAATCGGTAACATCGAGCGTGGCAAAAGTAGCCCCCTGCTCTGTTTGCCTAACAATATTTACCTGTCTGTTCCCATAATCGGTCATATCACCTGCCAAACCAATAGCATCCATAATGCTGAACTGGTTGTCATAGATATAATAATTTCCCGGCCTTCTCACTTCACCCAGCACCGTAATAGAAAAATTAACCAGTTTAATAACTACGGTAGCTCCAATAAGGTACTCTTCAACCTTCTCTTCAATTTCTTTGGTAGCCTGTGCAATGGTTCGACCTGCAACATTAACATCGCCAAGAACCGGCATATTAACCATTCCGCCTTCACCAACTGTATAACCATGCAAAAATACACTGATATTATTGCGGGCGCCTGAACCGGAACCCATACGCCGGCTTTCTTCATTGTTAAACAACATATCTGATTCTTCATCGAGTGTTAAAACACGAATATGCAGAATATCGCCCGGTTTAATAAAATAATCAGGCCGGGAGAACATCAGTGTGTCAGAAACTTCTGCCTGGTGCTGAAGGTAAACCAGTTTTTTGTGGGGCGTGCAGGAAGCAGCAACCAGCATAAGCATAATTATGGCAAGAAAAAGGTTACTGCTTTTCAGTTTTACTTTACCGGTAACTGAATTCAAAGATTTCAATATCATAAAAAACAATTGCTTTTAAGGGTTAACAGGAGTTTAAACCTGTTAAGAATCAATATGTCGCACAAAATTACAACTTTAAATGAATCTGTATCCTTTTTTAAGAAAGGGAATTTAATCTGTGTGGTTAAATCTTTTCCTTTAACGGAAGAAAATTACATTTATTCTTTGATGCGCGTTATAGAATATTTTATTTATATGGACAGTTTATTAGCACTACATAAAAATTCCGTACATCATTCTTCCAATCATGAAATAAATGAAAAGCCCGACAATATCATTGGATGTGGTAATAAACGGTCCTGTTGCAAGTGCCGGGTCAATTTTAAGTTTATCAAGCGCAAGCGGAACAAAGGTTCCGAAGATGGATGCAAAAAGAATTACTGTCATCAGGGCAACACTTACGGTCATGCTCAGGGCAAGTGATGGAGCAAAGAAAAAACTATAAAAAAGTAAAATTCCGGAACATACCAGCCCATTAATAATCCCAACGGAAACTTCCTTCCATAACTTGGGCAATATGCTACCCGTTGTAATGGTATTGTTGGCAAGGCCCTTAACAATGAGTGCCGAAGACTGTACACCCACATTTCCCCCCATGGCTGCAATCAATGGCATAAAGAAAGCCATTTCAGGATATACACTGATCTGATCTTCATAGTTACTGATAACACGCGATCCTACTATACCGCCAAAAAGTGCAACCACAAGCCAGAAAAGTCGTCCCTGGGTTATTTCCCAGATTTTGTCGCCTGATTCAATGTTTTGGGTCATACCCGACATCATCTGGTAGTCTTTCTCTGCTTCTTCTTTAATGAAATCCACAACATCATCAATGGTGATTCTTCCGATCAACCTTCCCAACTCATCAACCACAGGCAGCACCACCAAATCGTATTTGTTCATGATGCTTGCCACTTCTTCACCCTTTTGCTTGGCCTTAATACTTACCACATCCCGGATATAAAGTTCAGAAACTTTTGCCCTTGGAGATGCAATAAGCAGGCTTTTCAGCGATAATAATCCCACCAAAACATCATCATCATTTACTACATATACATGATAAACTTCTTCAACTTCTTCTGCCTGTTTGCGCATTTCTCTCACGCAGGTAACCACATACCAGTTTACATTTACCTTGATAAACTCTTTGGCCATAAGGCCACCGGCAGAATTTGAAGGATATACCAGAAGGTCGGCAATATTCTGTGCCTGCTGACGGTCTTCAATGTGGAGGAGAACCTCTTCCCTTCGCTCGTCGGGCAACTCGGCAATAAGGTCGGCAGCATCATCCGAATCCAGATTATCGATAAACTCACGGGCAATTTCCTGTGTAGAAAATGATTCAAGAAAGCGCTCCCTTACATCTTCTTCAAGCTCCATTAGAACATCTGCAGCCTCTTCTTTATCAAGAAGCGTGTAGAGATATTTGGCCTCATCAAGAGTAAGATCGTCCATAAATTCTGCAATATCTGCAGGATAGAGTTCATTTACTATTTCCAGCAGGAAATCTTTTTGATTCTCCTTAATGGCTCTGCGAATGAGATCCAGGCTTATGTCTTCTGTCTTAAGGGTCATAACCGAAGAGCTTTAAATGAATTATTTACTGCTGTGGAGCATATTCTCCACTGTGCTGATCTCCACAAATGATGGACCTGCTTTTTTCCCAAAGTTTCCGGCAAGTACTGCAATAAGGTCATCAGGCTTAATTTCCTCCGCTTTTGAAAGTCGGTTAAGGGTGTATTTGATAAAATCCTTTTTGGAAATTTGAACATCCATAAAATCGGAATAAATACCAAAGTTCAGCGCAAGTTCACGCATTACCCGTTTATCGTAACACTGAGCATAAATGGGAGATTTACCACGGAATGCCGAAAGGTAACGTGCAGTTTTTCCTGTGTCTGTATCGGTAATGATTGCCCTGGTATTGATTTTTTCAATGGAACGCACAGCCATTTTTGATAGAAACACTGATATTTCGTTATCATGGGGCATTACGTTGCGTTCAATCATTACCCTTGTGTTTTTTTCGGCTTCACGTGCTGCCCGCATCATGGTTTTAACAGATTCCAGCGGATATTTCCCGTAAGCTGTTTCACCGCTGAGCATAATGGCATCGGTGCCACTGAATACTGCATTGGCAATATCGGTAACTTCAGCCCTGGTAGGCCGCGGGTTTTCAATCATGCTATGCAGCATCTGGGTAGCCACAATTACTGCCTTTTTTTGCTGAATGCATTTGGCAACCAGTTCGGCCTGGATGACGGGTATCTTTTCGGCAGGCACTTCAATCGCCAGGTCGCCGCGGGCAACCATAATGCCGTAAACATGCTCAAGAATTTCGTCTATATTATCGAGCCCCTGCTGATTTTCAATCTTTGCTATGATTTTTATTCGGCTGTTATGCCGGTCAAGAATTTTCTGTATAGCCAACACATCTTCTTTGTTTCTTACAAAAGAATGGGCAATAAAATCAACGTTATGTTTAATCGAGAAATCGATATATTCCCTATCCTTATCAGAAAGTGACGGCAGGTCGATAATACTTCCCGGAAGGTTTACACTTTTACGGGGTTTTATCTGTCCGGGATTTTTCACTTCACAAAACAGAAAGTCTGTGTGTTTTTCCTTGACGATCAGCTGAATATCGCCATCATCAATCATAATGCTTTTGCCGGGTTCAAGAAGGTTAACAAATCCATCGTAATTTACATAAATACAATCGGCGGTTGATTTCCCTTTTGGGTCACCCTTAATTTTTATGATGTCGCCCTCCTCAACCCGAAAATAAGCTTCTGAGTCCACAGTCCGCATTTCGGGACCTTTGGTATCAATAAGAATGGGGATTTTTTCAGTAACTTTTTTCACATTTTCCATAATCTTTATGGAAGTATCGGGAGTTTGGTGGGCAGTATTGATTCGAACAACGTCCATTCCTGCATCGTACATTTTTTGCAGAAACTCTACGCTGCAATTCTTATCTGATATGGTTGCTACGATTTTGGTCAGCTTTTCCATGGTTTAGGGTATTGGGTCAGTGGTTTGACAATCAACAAAGGCAGGAATCCGGCGGTTAATTAAAGCAGAACTGCTACTTCGCTCTTTAACCGTGCAAAAATACAAAAAATACCATCAAAACTTTACTGCAAGATATCGGAAGCTATTATTATATTTTGATTTTCTCTCCAAAGGAGAATCTCTTTTCTTATTGTTTAATAAAGTGAGCCCCGATTTTTCATTTATTTTTGTGCACAATCAATTTCAACTTAACTGAAAAAATATGAAACTACGTTTTACCCTTCTGATCTCGCTGGTTTTTTTTGTTCTCTCAACATTCTCACAAACTTTTTACCGCACCGGTTCAGACGAAGATATTGAAACCGAACCCACATTCGGAATTTTACTTGCCGGCGGTGCTTCCGATAATAATGATGGAATGGCCTGGCTTGCTGAAAGGGCCAATGGTGGTGATGTGGTTGTGTTAAGGGCCAGCGGTGGTGATGACTACAACAATTATATTTACTCAGGACTGGGGGTTCAGGTAAACTCTGTAACTACTATTTTAATTCAGAACCTGGAACAAGCCAATAACCCTGAAGTATGCGAGGCCATTGAAAACGCAGAGCTGGTATTTATTGCCGGTGGAAACCAATGGAATTATTACAGTCATTGGAAAGGAACCTGCCTTCAGAATGCCCTTCATGCACATGTTAATGAAAAGTCAGCTCCCATTGGGGGTACAAGTGCAGGACTTGCAGTATTGGGTGAAGTGGTATTTACCGCTCAGAATGGCTCCGTATGGAGCAGTGAGGCTATGGGAGACCCCTACCATTTCAGGGTAACACTTTCCGATGAGTTCCTGGAAATCCCATTTCTGGAAAACCTTGTCACAGACTCGCACTATGATTATATTTATAATGATGGCAATAATCGCCATGGCCGCCATTTTGCTTTCCTGGCGCGTATGGTTACCGATTGGGACATGAATGCCAAAGGAATCGGGGTGGATGAATTCACCGCTGTTGCGGTGGATGAAAACGGAACCGCAAGGGTTTTCGGTAATCCTTCCTTCGACGACTATGCCTATTTTCTTAAAGCTAATCACGAACCTGAAGTCTGCGAAAATGGACAACCACTTACCTGGTATCAAAACAAAAAAGCCGTTTCTGTTTACAAACTAAAGGGCGATGTTTCGGCTTCAGGTACTTTTGATTTAACCACCTGGCAAGATGGTGAAGGCGGTGATTGGTTTTACTGGTATGCCCAAAACGGTAACCTGGGTTATGCTGCGGAGGTTATTTTTGAAATTATTGGAGATAATCAGGGAACCCTGGCAGCAGAATCGGATGGAATGGAAATAACATCGGGAGATGCCTTAAGCCTTGAATCAACTGTTGAATTTCTGGCAGAACCCAATGAAGGCTACAGGGTTAAACAATGGATTGTGAACGGAGATGTTCAAAATGAGCTGTCTTCTTTACTGGTTATAAGCAATCTGCAAAATAAAATACATGTGCAGTTGGAGTTTATGGAAGTTCCAACCGGTACACATATAGTAACCTTTTACACAGTTGGAGAAAATGGTTCTATTGGTGCAAATGTTGAAGGAAATGAAATTCCAAACGGTGCATCAGTAAATGAAGGTTCCGATATTCTTTTCACCGCACTTCCTGATGATGGTTACGGCGTTATGGAATGGAAAATTAACGGTAATACTATCCTTGATGAAAGCAATGAGCCTTTTACCGGGCTTGAATATCTTTATGAAAATCTTGAATCTGATATAATTGTTACGGTTGAATTTGCTGAAACAGACCCTGCAAGTGAAGCAGGAGTTTTTCTCATGTGGGATGTAGCTTCTACGGCCAATACTCCTGTTTACCGTGAGGAATATTACAGCGTTTGGATATCAACAAATGGAACACAGCCTGAAGATTTTAACATGATATTTGATGAAACACTTAGCCGTGAAATTGAAAACTGGTTTTACCAGGCTCGCAGAATTAATATATCAGAGTTTGCTGAGCAACAGGTTTATATTGCTTTCCGTCATCATGATAGTTCGGATATGGATAGAATTATGATCAATAATGTAATGATCCTTATCAATTATGAAGATAATAATCAAGATCCCTTTGTAATTCTTGATGAAGACTTCCAGGGAGGAATTGATGAAGCACATGGCGGAGATATCGACCCCGACTGGTTGCCTGACGGATGGGTGGCCATTGACCTGGATGGCGACGGGCATAACTGGTATTATGCAACTTTTGAAGGTGATGGCTATATGCTCAGCCGATCATGGTTTGACTCAAATACTCTTACTCCTGACAACTGGCTTATAACACCACCACTAATTTTATCGGACGAACCAACTTCGGCCTATATTCCTGATTATAAAAATAATGTGCATCATGTAAATCTGTACCCCAATCCAACTTCTTCATTGCTTATGCTGGAGAAAAAGAGCAACATGGATATAGAAACATGGAAAATTTTCGCAACAGATGGTCGAAAATTAATGGAAAATAATTCAGGATTCAGCAATTCAGGGGTTATTGATGTAACATCATTGCAACCGGGACTCTACCTGCTCAGGATATATTTTGCCGATCAAACTTCAAATACCCTACGGTTTGTTAAAAATCGCTGATAAACAAGTGTTTTTATTTTTTCAGGAAACGGAAGGATTTTTGCTCACCTCTGGCAGAAATTACCTTTATCAGATACACCCCCGTTATAAGGCCTGCCATATTAATGGTGTGCTCATCTGATAATATTTGCCCTTCGAGTAGTATCCTGCCCTGCAGGTCACTTACCAAATATCTTGAGTTATACCACTTATTGTCGAAATACAAGGTGAGTCTCTCTTTTACAGGATTAGGACCCAAAACAAGCCCGGTAAAGCTACCTGTATCTGTTATACCTGTTGAGTCTATAATCACAAAATCTTTAAGCATGTAAGAGTTGGGGTCAAATACAATTTGTTCAACTTTGCCTTCAAGCGGTATCTCAAAAAATTGTAAAGGCTCATCCTGAAAAACACGA
>SKSE01000262.1 GCA_007118135.1 Bacteroidales bacterium
CTCCATAGCGGATTTCGCAAGTATTGTAGAGTTCTTCGAAGTGCGCAACCGTATCAGCCGTTGACACCGCTTTCATTATATTAAAAAGATTCTCAATGGGTTGTGGTTTAGGCTGATTCATCTCTGTGGGTCCTGAATCACTAACTGCACGCATAATCTTTTTGCGGATTACTCTAGGGTCATCAGCCAGATAAACAGCATTCCCCTCACCTTCTGATTTTCCCATTTTTGTACTTCCATCCAGTCCCGGAATTTTAATTAGCTCCACACCAAAATTAAACGCCACGGGTTCGGGAAAATAATCTGTTTTGTAAAGCCTGTTGAAACGATTACCAAATGTGCGGGCCATTTCAAGATGCTGCTCCTGATCCTTTCCCACCGGCACCTTATGGGCTTTATGAATAAGAATATCTGCAGCCATGAGCACCGGATATGTAAGCAATCCTGCATTAATGTTATCAGGTTGTTTTCTCGCTTTCTCTTTAAAAGTAGTGCAGCGCTCAAGTTCTCCCATATATGCATTCATAGCGAGTAACAGATAAAGCTCTGCCACTTCGGGCACATCGCTCTGAATGTAAAGCGTTGATACCTCAGGATCAATGCCTGCTGCAAGATATTCAACAAGTACCTGTTTTACATTTTGATGCAAATCTTCAGGTGTTGGATGTGTAGTGAGTGAATGATAATCGGCAATAAAGAAATAGCAGCGATTTTCGTGCTGCATTTTTATAAAGTTTTTTATGGCACCAAAATAATTGCCAAGGTGCAGGTTTCCGGTTGATCTGATTCCACTAAGAACTGTTTCCATGAATTTTATTCAAAAAATTGAGGGTTTAAATTATTGTAAAAAGCTTGTATAAATATCGGTAAGAACTTCAGCATTTTTTCAGGTTATTCCAAATAAGTTTTGATGTCTTTTATGTTCAGCTGAAGTGTACGTGTTCCATTCCATTCATTTTCTTCAATCTGGTATACAATATCAAAGTACTTACCCCAATTTACGGCATCAAAGTGTGAAGCCTGCTGAAAAGCAATGGCATTGATGCTGATTCCCGGCTCATCAGGATGGCTTATAATTAATTTCAGATGCTTTTGTCCTACAATTCTTGCTGAGTTTTTATCAATTACTCCACGGGTAAGAAAAACAGGGCTCATATTGCCGGGACCATGGGGGGCAAATTGTTTGAGTATTCTGAAGAATTTGGGTGTAATTTGCGATAGCTTAAGTTCAGCATCAATTTCGATTTCCGGAATCAGCATATTTTCGGTAATGGTGCTGGCAACTGTTTCTTCGAATGCTTCACGGAATTTTTCCAGATTTTCGGGTTTAAGGCTCAAGCCGGCGGCATATTTATGTCCGCCAAAATGATCAAGATATTCACTGCAGGCATCTATTGCATCATACACATCAAAGTCTTTAACAGACCTTGCTGACCCTGTTATAACTCCGTTGGATTCAGTCAGGATTACTGTTGGCCGGTAATAGGATTCTGTTAATCTTGATGCAACAATGCCTATTACTCCCTTGTGCCAGTCGGGATTATACAATACTGTTGATTTACTTTTTTGCAGTTCGGGGTTTGACTCAATCATTTCCAGTGCCTGGCGTGTGATTTCTGTATCAAGGCTGCGTCGCTCAGTATTGTTATTGTTGATATTCTGGCTCAGAATATGGGTTTCGCCCATTCTTTCACACAATAGCAATTCAACGGCAGCATTACCGCTTTCAATCCTTCCGGCTGCATTGATGCGCGGACCAATGAGGAACACTGCATCTCCGATGGTAATTTCGCGGGTAAATACGGTTTTGTCACAAGCATGACTTTTACGAATTACATTACTGTAAAAGAGGATAGATTCAAATCCTGGTCTCGGGTCAAAATTCAACCTTTTTAAACCAAAATACGAAAGAATCCTGTTTTCACCTGTAATGGGGACAATATCGGCAGCGATACTTACTGCTACCATATCAAGAAGTTTTTCAAGCTTATCAAATGGCAGCCGGTTTTTCTGATAATAAGCCTGAGCAAGTTTAAAGCCCAATCCGCAGCCTGACAATTCCTTATAAGGGTAAGGACAATCATCGCGTTTCGGGTCTAAAACAGCTACTGCTTCCGGTAATACATCTCCTGGTCTGTGATGGTCGCAAATAATAAAATCGATTCCATTTTCGCGAGCATAATTAATTTGATTCAATGCTTTGATTCCGCAATCCAGAGCTATGATAAGTTTCACTCCGGTTTTTTCGGCATGGTCAATACCTTCAATTGATATTCCATATCCCTCCTTGTATCTGTCGGGAATGTAAAAGTCAATATTTTCATAAAAATCAGCAAGGAAGGCATAGGCAAGAGCCACTGCAGTGGTTCCATCCACATCGTAATCGCCGTAAACCATGATTCTTTCTCCACTCGCAATAGCCTCTTCGATACGCAAAACAGCTTTATCCATATCCTTCATGAGAAAAGGATCATGGAGGCCATCAAGCGATGGTCTGAAAAAGTCTTTTGCATCAGGAAAGTTTGTTACTCCACGTTGCACCAGTAAACGTGCAAGCACCTTGTCAATAGACAGGGATTCAGACAGCTTATTAACCAGAATATTATCGCAAGGGTCTTTAACCACCCATCTTTTTTCCATTCTTCTTCTTTTGTTTGGTAAAGATAATAAATCCGCTCCAAATAAGTTGGGTGATAAATACACTTAAACCTTTAAAGAAGTGGTATAAAGGGCTGTACAGAGAAATAAAATAAAGTATTATTCGGTAAGGACGACAATTTTGTTGTCTTTCACTTCAACAATGCCTTGATTTACTTCGAGATAAAATTTATTACGGCCTTCATCAATGATCTTGATTTTACCTTTGTCTATTCGTGCAATGATTGGAGCGTGATTGTGAAGGATTTCAAATGAACCCATGCTTCCGGGAAGTTGCACAAGCACCACTTCTCCTTCATAGATAAATTCCTGGGGCGATAAAACTTTGAGCATCATAGGCTTTAGCTTTTGGCAGATTCTTCCAGTATGGCTTTCCCTTTTTCAATAGCCTGCTCAATGGTACCCACCAGGTTAAAGGCTGATTCGGGATACTCATCCACGTCACCATTCATAATCATTCTGAATCCCTTAATGGTATCTTCAATGGAAACGAAAGTCCCCTTCAGACCTGTATATTGCTCGGCTACAAAGAAGGGTTGTGAAAGGAAACGCTGTACCCTTCGGGCACGGCTAACGATCAGGCGGTCTTCTTCAGAAAGTTCATCCATACCCAGGATGGCAATAATATCCTGTAATTCTTTATAGCGTTGCAGGATCATTTTAACCTCCTTGGCTGTGTTATAATGCTCATCACCAACCATTTCGGGAGTAAGGATTCGTGATGTTGAATCCAGCGGATCTACAGCAGGATAAATTCCTAACTCAAATATTTTTCTACTCAAAACCGTGGTGGCATCCAGGTGCGAAAAAGTTGTAGCTGGTGCGGGGTCGGTAAGGTCATCTGCAGGTACATATACTGCCTGAACCGAAGTAATTGAGCCTCGTTTTGTTGATGTAATACGTTCCTGCATCAAGCCCATTTCTGTGGCAAGAGTAGGCTGGTAACCCACTGCAGAGGGCATACGGCCAAGCAAGGCTGATACTTCTGAACCGGCCTGTGTAAAGCGGAAAATATTATCAATAAAGAAAAGTATATCGGAACCGGAAGTTTCATCATCACCATCCCTGAAGTATTCGGCAACTGCCAAACCCGACAATGCAACCCTGGCTCTCGCTCCGGGTGGTTCGTTCATCTGGCCAAAAATCAAAGTAGCCTGCGATTGACCAAGCTCCTTTTGATTTACTTTGCTCAGGTCCCAGGTTCCGGCTTCCATAGATTTTACAAAATCATCACCATATTTGATAACGCCTGATTCTATCATTTCTCTGAGAAGATCATTTCCTTCGCGGGTTCTTTCACCCACACCGGCAAAAACACTGGTACCCTGGTATCCCTTGGCAATGTTGTTGATGAGCTCCATGATAAGTACCGTTTTACCAACACCGGCTCCACCGAACAAACCAATTTTACCACCTTTGGGATATGGTGCAAGCATATCAATAACCTTGATTCCAGTATAAAGAATCTCGGTTTCAGTTTTCAGGTTTTCAAACTTTGGGGCTTCGCTGTGAATATTGTAACGTTTCGCGGTTTTTACATCACCAAGACCATCAATAGGGTCACCAATTACATTAAATAATCTGCCGCGAATCTCCTGACCTGCCGGCATAGTAATGGGTCCGCCCAATGATACGACTTCCATTCCCCGATAAAGTCCATCGGTTGAGTCCATAGCAACAGTTCTTACGGTATCTTCACCCATATGTTGCTGGCATTCAAGTACGATTTTGATTCCACTGTCATTTTTTACCTGAAGGGCATCATAAATCGCCGGAAGTGTGTTGGTGTTTTCAAATGCTACATCTACTACAGGACCAATAACCTGCGCAATTTTTCCGGTAATCTTCTCCATTTACCTTATTTTTTAAAAACGAATAATTGTTTCCTCGAAGCAATATTAATAAAATTTATACTCGAAAAATAAAGTAATTCACTGAAATTTCAGGAATATGTAATTTTTTTATTTACATGTTTATAACTATCTATGCTTTAAAAAATATATACCTTCTTATTACAAAAATATTAGCTTTGTAAGCTCCACGGCAGTTTTGCTGCCCAATTAATAATAACAAAGAAACCAGTGCAGATTTACCAGGATTTTTATCAGGTCCCGAAAGATTTTTTACAATATGTGGTTGCTGGTACCTTTTTTCAGTTGAAAAAAGATTGCCTTAAGCAACTTCAGGGAATTATTTCTGGTGTCAATAATGAAAAGGTGTTGTTTCTTGATGTATATCCCGGCGAATCTTTGTCAGAAATCAAAATATTGCTTTCCACTAAAGAAAGAATGCATCTGCTGGAGCAACTTGGAGTTCAGGAATTTTTATCAGTTACAGATTCTGAATTCAGGGAAATAGTTAAACTGGAAAACTTTACCAATTCAAATGGTAATGCTAAAATAAAATATATGTGTGGTTTAGGTCAAAACGGCATTAATCCGTCTGAAGCATCCAATTTTATTTGTGATTCTTTTAGTAATACAGAAAAGTTTCACTGGCATAAACAGTTGGGGTATTTGTATCCCCTTACAGGCGAAGTAGTTTACGGAAACAAGATTGGAAGAACCATTGGATATCCAACAGCAAATCTTCGACCTGACGACCCAGATAAAATTATTCCTCCCATGGGTGTTTATGCGGGTTGGGTTAGGCACAACAGAAACTGGCATAAATCAATGATAAATATTGGCATACGCCCAACTCTTGACCTTGAAAATGTAACTATTGAAGCGCATATTTTTAATTTTTCTGAAGATATTTACGGGCAGGAAATTTCTATTCATTTTCAAAACAGGATTCGTAACGAAATGAGATTCCCTTCAATGGATGCCCTTAAGGACCAACTGAAAAACGATCAAAAAACAACTCTGAATCTGCTTGAAGGTAAGAATATGTTTTCTCCGAAAGATAATTTTATCATTCTTTGATCACAGAATAGATTTATTCCTATATTTATTGTATGGGAAATACATTCCGAAATATTATTTTACTGGTATTTATTATTCTATCCGGACTATTTATATGGTACTTTTTCCGGATTGTATTGTACATCATTATTTCTGTTGTATTATCACTATTAGGTCAGCCTTTAGTTGATTTTCTCCATAAGATGCATCTTGGAAAAATAAAGCTACCCCTGGGAGTTTGTGCATTTATTACACTGATTCTTATGATTGGTTTTTTTGTGGGAATCGTTTCATTCTTCCTGCCATTACTTGCATCACAGGCAGCATTTGTTTCAGAACTTGATGTGGCAGGAATTACCCGAAGCCTTGAGGAGCCGCTAATGAGACTTGAACTATCCCTGAGAGAATGGACACTGCTTTCTCCCGAAGAAACCATTGGAAGCAAGATAGTATCGGAACTGGTTGCCATAGCTACATTTGACCGGTTCTCAACCATTTTCAATTCATTGATCAATTTTACCATTGAAATATTTTTCGGGTTTCTCGCCATAAGCTTCATTACTTTTTTCTTTATGAAGGAAAAGCATCTTTTTTCCAACATCATTGTTTTTTTTACTCCAAATCCGCATAAAGATGAGGCCCGGGAAATACTTTCAGAAAGCAAAGTATTGCTGAGACGTTATTTTCTGGGGCTTATTACCGATCTTACCGCTGTATTCATTTTAATCAGTTTCTGTATGTGGATCATCGGTCTGCCAAATGCCTTGGTTATTGGATTTTTTGCCGGCATACTTAATATAATTCCCTATGTGGGTCCCATAATAGCCACTTTTATTGGTATATTTCTGGGTATTTCTGTAAATCTGCACATGGAGTTTTATTCACAGATGCTTCCATTAATGCTCAGTATTGCTGCATCTTTTATTATAGTAAATACCATTGATGTGGGAGTATTACAACCTATGATATATTCTAAAAGCGTAAGGGCACATCCCCTGGAAATTTTTATTGTATTTATGATTGCGGGTATGATTGCCGGGGTTTTCGGAATGATCATCGCCATACCCACTTACAGTGTAATCAGGATTTTTGTAAAACAATTCTCAACCAAATCGCGGATGGTGCAAAGTATTCGTGATGAGTTCAATAAAAGGGAGTAGCTAGTATCCGTTTTTATTGCCAATTCCTATTCTCATATGATTTTCCATCTCGGTTCATATATTTCAAACCAATTACGTTTACTTGCCAAACTCAATACTGCCCGTATGCTCAACTACCTGAAAATACAGGCATCGTTGGGAATATCGGGAATATTATCACGTCCGGTTGTATGGTCACAGCCTTTCTCTGTTCACCTTGAAACAGCATCTGTCTGCAACCTGAAATGCCCTGAATGCATTACCGGGATGAAGCTTACCAACAGAAGCAGTAAGTTGATGGATGTGGAATTGGTAAAAGAAAAACTCAAATTGCACCAAAAACATGCATTTTATTGTAACCTGTATTTCCAGGGAGAGCCTTTTTTAAATCTGCAGCTTGCTGAAATAATAAAGCTAACGAAGGATATGAATTACTATAGTGTCGTTTCAACAAACGGGCACTTTCTGAATGAAAAAAAATGTATTAGTATTATAGAAAGTGGACTGGATAAACTCATTGTTTCGCTTGATGGTATTGACTCTGAGTCTTACAGTAAGTATAGATCGGGCGGGTTTTTCAGTAAAGTGACCCAAGGTATCAGTCAAATGGCCAAAACGAAAAAAGAGTTGAATAAAAGAAATCCGCTTCTTGTTGTTCAGATGCTGGTAAACAAAACCAATGAGCATCAACTTGATAAAGCCCGGCGTTTTGTGAAAGATCTGGGTGCTGACATGCTTGAATTAAAAAGCATGCAAATTTATACCGATGAGGGGAGAAAACAGTTTTTACCCTCCGGGAAGAAATTCAACCGATACTCCGGAAAAAACAGGAACTACAGCTCTCATTCTCATAATAAAGGCGTTTGTAATCGCCTTTGGAGCCATGTGGTATACACAAGCGATGGGTTAATGGTTCCATGCTGTTATGATAAGAAACCGGAATATATAATAAACGGGGAAAACAGAGTAAACAGCAACCTCTGGAGGTCAGAACAAATGCAGGATTTTCGCTCAAAGCTTTTCAAAAATGAAGAGGTTCCCGAAATATGCCGGAATTGTGAGTCATAAAAAAAACCGATCGTTTCTGACCGGTTTTCATAAGAATTATATTGTCATTATATCATTTTCTTTTGCTTCGAGCAGAGTGTCTACCTTTTTAATGAAGTCGTTTGTAAGTTCCTGGATATCATTTTCCAGCCTTTTAACTTCATCTTCCGGCTCTCCTTCTTTTTCAAGTTTTTTTCCGGCATCCATGGCTTCCCGGCGGGCATTTCTAATGCTCACTTTGCAGTTTTCGGCCTCTGATTTAGCTTTTTTCACAAGGTCTCTCCGTCGCTCCTCTGTAAGGGGAGGTACAATGATGCGGATAATAGTACCATCGTTCTGGGGATTAAAACCCAGGTTGGCGGCCATAATGGCCTTTTCGATGGGTGCCAGCATGTTTTTTTCCCAGGGCTGTACCACTATGGATTTGGGGTCGGGTGTATTGATGTTTGAAACCTGCGACAGAGGAGTCATAGTGCCGTAATAATCCACTTTAACGCTGTCGAGCATTTGCGGGTTGGCCTTTCCGGCGCGGATTTTTATCAGTTCCCGTTCGAGGTGTTTAATGGCATTTCCCATTTTTTCCTCGGTTTCTTCATACAAAAAGACAGTTTCATCACTCATAGCAAAAGTACTTTCGGGTTAATTGTTTTAATGTATCTGCAAAAATAATCTTTTTGGAAAAACAGCAGCAATTCTCAGGAATTTTTCACAATTGTGCCGTTGGGTTTACCATCAATGATTATTTCTTTCAGATTTCCTTCCCTGTTTACATCAAAAACTATAATGGGTATGTTGTTTTCCATACAAAGCGTAAAAGCTGTAAGATCCATAATTTTCAGGTTTTTTTCATAGGCCATGTCAAAGGTTATTTCTGAAAATTTGGTGGCATTGGGATCTTTTTCAGGATCGGCAGTATATACTCCGTCAACTCTTGTACCCTTAAGCAGCACGTCGGCTTTGATCTCCACTGCCCTTAGGGCAGCTGCAGAGTCGGTAGTGAAAAAAGGATTTCCGGTTCCCCCGCTTATAATCACAACATAGCCATTCTCAAGGTACTGAACAGCTTTTCTGCGGCTCATACGTTCACACAAGGGATCAACTGCAACACCTGACAAAACAACTGATTTAATGCCTGCATTTTCCAGTGCCGACTGAAGAGCAAGGGAGTTTATAACTGTTGCCAACATTCCCATATAATCGCCCTGAACCCGGTCAAATCCCTTTTGGCTGCCTGATACACCACGGAAAATATTTCCGCCTCCCAATACCACACCTACTTCAATTCCTTTTTTGTAAACAGATTTGATTTCTGCAACATATTTATCAAGAATTGTTGCATCAATTCCGTGTCCGGTTCCTGCAGCCAGAGATTCTCCGCTGAGTTTCAATAATATTCTTTTATAAGAAGCCATAAAAAGTTCTGTTGAAGTTCAAAGATGCAAGTTTACATCTTTTTTGTTATAAATACCTTAAAATTCAAGTGTATTTTGCACTAATGGAGTTATCAGGATATAAAAAAAGGGGCTCATTGGCCCCTTTATAATTTTTATTTCTAAGTTATGCAAGTGCATATCTTTTAAAATCAACCACTGTAAGATCTTTATCATAATCAGCAAGCATTTGCTGTACAGTTTTTTTACTGTCTTTGATAAAATCCTGGTTGAGAAGGGTACTTTCCTTAAAAAACTTGTTGAGTTTTCCCATGGCAATTTTTTCAAGCATAGCTTCGGGCTTGCCTTCCTGGCGTGCCTGGTCCATACCGATTTCAATTTCTCTTTGCTTTACATCCTCTGGAACGCTGTCGGAGTTAAGAGCAACAGGAGCCATTGCAGCAATCTGCATTACAACGTCTTTTCCGGCAGATTCAATTTCGGCAACACCTGATTTGTTGAAAACAGCAACAGATGCAACACGGTTACCTGGGTGTATATATGCAAATGCAATATCACCATTGATTATTTCGAATTTTGCCAG
>SKSE01000208.1 GCA_007118135.1 Bacteroidales bacterium
ATTTACAATTCATGAAAAAACTTTAACCCAACGATTCTTCACAAATAATATACCTTTTAGCACCCTGTTTGTTCATAACCCAGATCAATTTATTTTCAAATCTTCCTTTTAACGCACTCTATTTCAGTTAATTTTAATGCTGTTGTTAAAAATAGTTAAGCTTTAACAATATTTGCATGAACACTGTTCCGATGGTAAATTAACATTCATAAAAAGGGAAAAAGTGGACAATATGAATTCAAAGATCTCAAAAGATGGGTGAATACTGTAATGTTTTGCTTTATCTATTTTTGTAATTTTGTTATGTATATAAACTATTGAACAACTTTACATGCGAGGCCGCAAGAAAAAACCCACCAATGATTTTAGTGCCGTGAATCTATTTATGGCATTATTGCTTGGATTTTTTCTTGGCAGTATTATGGTTTACTGGCAATTCAACCGACAAAATGACAGAATAATAAAAGAAGTTACAGAGAAAATTGTTGCCATTTTTTCAGATAATTCACCCAATAAATTACCGGTTATCAATGGTTACGATAAAAATGGACAATCATCTTCAGAAGAATCAGAACAGGCTCCTGGTTTCACGCAAGATTTATTCGAAGTAAATTCCAATGGAACCCTTATTGTTAAACAAGATTATCCTGGGACGAATAAAGAGCATTCAGAAAAACTTAAAAGAGATAACCCAGGGAATGAAACAGATAAATCAGTTTTTCCCCGGTTTTTGGAAGATGAAACTTATTCGCTTGCCCGTGATAAATTGATCCATAGCCGTATTATCAGTGTATATACATCCCCATCATCTACAAGTGAATCAGGAAGGCTGCTTGATTCAGTAATTGGTAATCAGCAAAATAGTTTCAATGAACAGGTTGTCCTTATAGAATTCTGGGAATCACCGCTAAACTCGGTTGGATACAAAATGAGTAAAACCAGAATCATATTTTATGGTATAAAAGTCTATGAGTTGGCTGAGATCAATTATCACCAAGGTAGGTTTTATCTTAGTTACATGAACGATATTTACCCACTTGATTTTACCAATACTTTTAAACCACTTATTCCGCAAAGCACTTCCCTTCATTTTTAAGAAATTCTGGAAATATGAAAATACCTTTCCATAAATATCATGATGCAGGAAATGATTTTATTATCATTGATGAGCGCCAGAATAGCTACTTAAGCACCGAAAAAAGAAGTCACAAGATAATTGCAAAGCTTTGCAACAGAAGATTTGGTATTGGAGCTGACGGACTCATGCTGCTTCGTAATCATCCTGAATATGATTTCAGGATGGTTTATTTCAATAGTGATGGTTATGAAGGAAGTATGTGTGGTAATGGAGGAAGGTGCCTTACAGCTTTTGCTTTTCACAACCAGGTTATTGGAGAAAAAACACTCTTTATTGCCAGCGATGGAATACACCATGCCACAATAAATTCAGATGACGGAAAGTTGTCTTCTGCTTCTCTCGGTATGAAAAATGTTGTGGGGATTAAGGAATTGGAAACTGATATTTTTCTCGATACGGGATCACCACATCTTGTCAGGTTTGTTAATAATCTTGAAAAACTGGATGTTTACTCTATGGGGAAGGAATTAAGATACTCAGATGCATTTAACCCGCATGGAACCAATGTAAACTTTGCTGAAATTTTAGAAAACAATATCCATATCCGCACATATGAGCGCGGAGTTGAAGACGAAACTCTGGCATGCGGCACCGGAATAACTGCTACTGCCATTGCTGCGCACTTCAAGGGGCTTTTGGAAAACCATGTAAATGAAGTAAAGCTTATTGCCAAAGGTGGCACACTGAGTGTAAGTTTTACACCCAATCCCAATAGTTACAGAAACATTATTCTGACCGGACCAACTGAAAAAGTTTTTTCCGGCGAAATTGAGATTTAATTATATCCTTTACTTTTTCCGGAAAAACCTAAAAAATAATTAATTCTACCTTAATAAGGTTGTCGATAACCCTGTAATTCTTAGCCAATATTAAAGCAAACAGCAATGAAAATTAAAACAGGCAAGGTTGTTTCATCTTTGTTAGTTATAATGTAAGTTTTCTCAGCAATACAGGGCTTAATTCTGTATCAGGACTAAACTTTTCTCCGGCCATGTAAGTCTTTAGGCTATAAAGAAGTTGTTGGGCTTCCGGCCTTTTATCAATATTTGTACTGAAGTCAATACCTGTAAGTATCAATTTCCCTTCGCCAACCCTGGCTTCAAGGATAAGCCCTAACGGACGGTTGCTAAACCAATCGTCAATAATTCTTACAATGGGCTTCATATCAGGTGGAAAATCATTCAGGATAATGGCTCCTGAGTTGCTCATGGCATCCCACCATTGCCAGTTGCTGTGATATTGTGTGGGAAATTTTGCCAAAGCCGGGTGTTCAGGATTGCATAAAATGCCGAGGGTATGAGGTGCCTGCCCGCGTGTCCACGCCGTGTTCCAGAAAATACTGGAGAACCCCACAGCTATTTCCCCTCCCTTATCAGGGCTAAGAGTTCCCTTTTTCAAATGAAGCAATACCGTTTCTCCCTGGTCCAGATATTTCAATGCTGCTTCAGGATCTTGCACCATTCGTATCTTTTCCAATCCATCAATCTCATTTCTCTGCGCAGGATAAACCCAGAAATCCCAATCGTTGCTATAATTACCAACTGTAAGCTCAAGAGTCAGCGCAACGGGTTGTGTAAACTGTTGCAAAGAAAATGTAATATCACCGAGCTCTAACCCATTTCCAATGGTAATATCAATCGTAGCCAACTCACCTGTTAAAATTTCCTTACCACTGCTGTCAAATACCCTCCACGAAGGTGTAATTGCCTTCATGGGCAACATCCCGAAATGGGCTACTTCAGCAGGCGCAGTGAAGGATTCATCGTTGACGTAAATATGTTTAGGTAACCTTACTAGTGGTACAGTAGTATTGCAGAATCGGCTGAATTCTTCAGGGCTGATATACCCTTTTTCATCCCAGAAAGCATCAAGTATTCCTATAAGAGCGGTTCCCTGACCAGGAAAGTCATGCAGGTCAAGTAGCTGAAATCCACCAAATTCTTTTGTGCGGAGCGCTGCTTCAATATCAGCCTTATAACAAAGTGCCTGCAGTTTGCCTGACGCCAGAAGAAAACTGTCGGCAAGATGGCCCATTCCTGCTTCATGCAAAGTCTCCTGAAAGATCTCGAAGTTTCTGGCCTTAAGCACGCCATCATACTTCACGATTTCATTGAAGTTGGGATACACGCACCATTGCCCGATTTCATGGCTGACCACGGGCTGATTTGGGTATCGTGCCGTATAATCATTAAAATCGTAATCGCTTCTGGGAGCTTCTCTGTTGATAATGCTGTTCAGTCCTTCGCCCCAGCGTTGGACTCTGGGGTTCGGATCGTTGTGAAAATCATTGACATCAAGGTTTGGCCATCCTGCTGCAGCCACATAAACCCGCCTGGGGTCTTCCTGCTGCCAATGGGCCACATATTTTGTCAGAAACTCACCCTGGCGGGGACCAGCCGGTTCATTCCCCGATGACATCATCACAAAGGATGGATGGTTGCCATATTGTTTCATCATGCGCGCTGTTTCATCATAAATATACTGGTCAATTGGTTCACCATCTCCTATCGATGGCCAGGTTGAAGCCTCAGGCTGCAGATAGAATCCCGCCTTATCGGCGGCCTCAAAGGCAGCTTTTGGCGGGCACCACGAATGAAACCGCATGTGATTCAATCCATGTGCCTGACATATCCGGATGATCCGTAACCACGAATCAATATCAGTTGGTGGATAACCTGTTTTGGGAAAAATGGCACATTCAAGCGTGCCCCGCAGAAATACAGAACGTCCATTGATTGTAAAATGCCGGCCGTCAGCAACAAATTCCCTGAGGCCAAACCTGACCTGCCTTTTGTCAGTTTTGCGTCGTTGTTGGTCCGTCAACCTCACAGTAAGTATATAAAGATTGGGGGCAAACTCATCCCATAGCGCCGCATCGTCGCCCATTGGGTAATCAATCTCAACTGTTTTACCACTCTCATCAACTGTAAATGATTGTTCTACATTGCCAGGCCTGGTGGCGCCTTGAGCCGATAGCTTAAGGCTTACGTCAGCAGACTGAGATGTCAAGTTTGCCAACTCAACCCTTACAGTTGCCGATTTGCCCGAAAGATCTGTAAAAACCTGAACGTCTCGGATAAATATCAACGGCCTTGATTCAATATACATATCACCAATAATGCCATTCCAGTTCGATTGGGTATGATCGGAAACACTGTGTGCATTAATTCCGGGATTAATGTCTTTGATTCGGTTGTCAATACACAGTGTGATGGTGTTTTTTCCGGGTCTCAAAAACTCTGAAATGGGATAGATATGTGGTGTACCGAGAGAGTTTTGTATACCAATCTCGGTTCCATTGACCCAAAGCCTGCTCTCCCAATGACAGCGTTCCAGAAATAGTTCCAGATATCGGCCATCCCAACTATCCGGTATATCAATTTGTTTCTGGTACCATGCAGCACCTACATAATGTTTTTCGGGCTGTAACCAAAAAGGAACTTTGAAATTATCCGGTTCCCTGTAACGGGCATATTTATCATTAAAATAAAATGAACTATCAACAATCTGACCTGTCCATATGGTTTCAATTCCAACATCATTTCCTTTGCCGTTTGTGGTCATAGAACCCGGCAAAATTATTGTTTCTTCAAGATTGGTTAGGAACCATTTTTCTTCAATCCCCAAATCGAGTGGATCTGCAGCAAATTGCCATTCGCCAGCAAGATCAATTCTGTCTATTTCCTTTTCATGATTACATGCAAAGAACATGATTGCAAAGAGAGCCAACCACAGACAAGATGTTTTCTTCATAATTATATATTTAAGTTTGAATGGATTAAAGGTAAAGATCAAATTGATTAATTGGTCGGTTTTTATACTGTTAATAAGAAAAAGGGTTTTAATCAAGGTCAATTGAGTTTAACTTCAGTATAAAATATCATGAATTGTGGCAAGTTCATATGATTTGTAACTTTAATCAGACCAGTATATTTAGTGATATTACTTCCTGTGGATGAAGTCTTAACGAATTTTGTTTGCCCGATTAATTTTCTTTTTGTATTTTTCATCAGGAAATTGATGTTTTATTGTTGGTGTTTTTTGTGTTAGCTTAAAGAATACATATAATTCACATCACTTCATCTAATTTTTGTTTTACTTTTTATAGTAAAATGTATAAAACCTAAAAATGATGCAACCGTTAAAAGGAAAAAATCTTAAGCTCAGGGCCATGGAACCTGAAGATATTGATATTTTGTATGAATGGGAAAATGACCCTGAAACATGGACATACAGCAATACAATTACACCCTTTTCGCGGTTCCATCTTGAACAATATGTAATCAATTCGCATTGTGATATATATACCGACAAGCAGCTGCGACTCATGATCGTTGATCCGGAAGGAAAAACTGCAGGTTGTGTTGATCTCTTTGAATTTGACGGTAAAAACAGAAGAGCCGGAATCGGTATTCTTATAGCAAAAGATTTCCGGGAAAAAGGCTACGCGTCAGAAACTCTTGATATAGTTATACATTATGCCCGCAACGTATTAAACCTGCATCAGTTGTTTTGCAATATATCAGAGAACAATAAAGTGAGCCTTAAACTGTTTAAAAAAAAGGGATTTATCAAAACAGGAACCAAAAAGCAATGGATTATCAATGACAATTCCTGGATTGATGAATCCATGTTTCAATTGATTTTTGAATCGTAAGTTTATTTATTATAATGACCCGTAAAACAAGAAAAAAAAACAGGAAAACTCCATTCTGGCTTAAAGTTGTAATTTCCATAATATCAATCCTGATCATTACAGGTGGTATTGCAGCCTATCGTTTGTATCATGCCATTTACGAACCCAATATTTTTCTGGGTGAAAGAAAAACCACCCATATTTTCATACCCACCGGAAGTAATTTCAATGATGTTAAAGCCATTCTTTATAAAAATGGCATGATTGTAAACACCAATACCTTTGAATGGCTTGCCGAAAAGAAAAATTACAGAAATCATATTCGTCCGGGCAGATATCTCATTCGCGAGGATATGGGCAACAATGAGCTTATCAACCTTTTAAGATCAGGTAACCAGGACCCGGTAAGGTTAACATTCAACAACATCAGGCTCAAAGAAGAACTGGCCGGAAATATTGCCCGCCAGATTGAAGCCGATTCTCTTTCCATAATCAAACTGCTTAACGATCCTGCTGTACTCAAAAAATATGAACTGACACCGGAAACAGCCAAGCTTCTTTTTATCCCCAATACCTATGAGTTTTTCTGGAATACTTCGGCAGAGCAACTGCTGGAAAGGATGCACCGCGAATACAATAATTTCTGGAATGAAGAAAGAATCAGGAAAGCAAAAGAGATAAATCTTACACCCCTCCAGGTTGGCACACTTGCTTCCATAGTACAGGCTGAAACTTCAAGACCCGATGAGTATACAAAAGTTGCCGGTGTTTATATTAACAGACTCAAGCGCAATATGCCTCTGCAGGCTGATCCCACAATTATTTATGCTGTAGGTGATTTTTCCATCCGCAGAGTACTGAACCGCCACCTGGAAATTGATTCTCCCTACAACACTTACAAATACGCTGGTTTGCCCCCCGGCCCTATCACATTACCTGAAACAAGGGTACTTGATGGTGTACTCAATTATCAACAACATGATTACCTTTTTTTCTGCGCAAGAGATGACTTTTCGGGTTATCATGCCTTTGCCAGAACTTATTCGCAGCATCTGGCCAACGCACGCAGGTACCAGAATGCACTGAACCAAAGAAGAATCATGCGATAGGATTTCGCCAACTTCAATTTATCTTCTTATTTTTGCCTTTCACTTTTCAGGTTGAAACCAAATCTCAACCCAAAAATCTTATATATCATGGAAATTAAGTTCGGAACTGATGGATGGCGGGCTGTAATAGCCAAAGAATTTACAGTAGAAAATGTAGCCAGGGTAAGTGAGGCAGTAGCTCAATGGCTGCTAAAGAAAAAAGAAAATCCGGCCGTAATCATAGGGCACGATTGTCGCTTTGCCGGCGAACTCTTTACAGAAACAGCAGCAAAAGTGCTGGCGCGAAACAACATAAAAGTGTATATGGCCGATGGTTTTGTTTCTACTCCCATGATCTCTTTGGGTGTTTTGAAGTACAAATGTGATTTGGGAATCGTAATAACAGCCAGCCACAATCCACCCGAATACAACGGATACAAATTAAAAGGATCCTATGGCGGGCCTCTGCTTGAAAAGGAAATCCATGAAGTTGAAGAACTGATACCTGAAAAGTATTCCTTTAATTTTCATGAAGTAACACTAGAAGAACTTGTAAAAAAAGGCATTCTTGAAATAACTGACCTTGAAACCTACTACTGCAATTACCTTGAAGAGAAATTTGACCTGGATGCCATCCGGAATTCTGATCTGCAGTTTGCATTTGATGCAATGTATGGCTCCGGGCAAAATGTCGTGCGCAGGCTTTTTCCCGATGTTACCTTACTGCATTGCGAGCGACAGCCATTATTCGACGGAATTCCACCCGAACCCCTGCACCGGAACCTGCAGGAATTCTCAGAAATAATAAAACTGGCAGAAAATATTGATTGCGGACTGGCAGTGGATGGCGATGCCGACCGGATTGCCCTTTACGATCATGAAGGAAATTACGTGGACTCACACCATACCATGTTGCTGCTTATTCACTACCTGTATCATTATAAAAAACTGACCGGAAAAATAGCAACCGGGTTTTCTTCAACTGTAAAGATAAACAGGCTTTGCGAGCATTATAATCTCCCGCTCGAAGTTGTAAAAATCGGGTTTAAACACATCTGCGAACTTATGCTTAAAGAGGATATCCTTATGGGTGGTGAAGAATCCGGTGGTATTGCCGTTGCCGGACATATTCCTGAACGCGATGGCATATACAACGGCCTTATCATCTGGGAAGCAATGGTAAAAACCGGAAAATCACTTCGCGAACTTATTCAGGAGATCTATGATATTACCGGTGGTTTTGCCTTTGAAAGACGTGATCTGAGAATATCGCAGGAAGATAAAGACCGTATTGTAAAGAACTGCGAAAACAACACTTATAAATCTTTCGGACCCTACAAAGTAGAGAAAGTTGAAACCCTTGACGGTTTCAAATACTATTTCAACGACCACGAATGGCTTATGATAAGACCATCTGGAACCGAACCGGTACTCAGAACCTATGCCGAATCCTCTACCCAGGAAAAAGCTTTCGAAATCCTGCAATACGGTTACGATACCATTATGAAAGAATGATTTATGACGGAGAATCCATAATCAGAACTTTTTCAAAAGGTTTTATTCTCTTTTGGATTGCAGAAAAGCACAGATTCTTTTCTGCAATCTTACTTTTGGCCTGCCTCACGTTTTTTCAGTTAAAGGGTTACTCCACCATTTCAGAAAGTGTTTCTGAAAATGAAATCAATTCTGAAAAATCCTACAATCCGGCCAGATTAAAATGGGTAACAGGAGCACATATTACAGGATTCACAGGAAGTATGCTGCTGCTAAATGAAGCCTGGTATAAGGACCATCCCCGGTCGGCATTTCATTTTCATAACGACCTGCACGACTGGAAACAAATGGACAAAGGCGGACACATTGTATCGGCATATCACCTGAGCAGATTCAGCCATTACAGTTTCAGATGGGCCGGGCTTAATAATCAGCAAAGTGCTTTATGGGGAAGCATTTCAGGAAATCTTTTCCTGGCTACCATTGAAATATTGGATGGTTTTTCTGAAGAATGGGGTGCATCATGGAGCGATTTTGCAGCCAATTTAACAGGTTCGGCAAGTTTTTATTTCCAGCAGATATATTGGCAGGAACAAAAAATAACCTGGAAATACTCCTTTTCGAGAAGCGGGTTGGAGCAATACCGGCCCGATCTTCTGGGTTCAAACCTGGCTGAAAACATGCTGAAAGATTATAATGGTATTACCTACTGGCTTTCCTTCAACCTGCATTCACTGACAGGTAAACCTGAGGGGTTACCACCCTGGCTTAATATTTCCGTCGGCTATGGTGCCAATGGTATGCTGGGAAGCCTTTCCAATCCTGCAACACACAACGACGAACCTTTGCCCCATTTTGAAAGATACAGAAGCTTTTACCTGGCTCCCGATATTGATTATTCCAGAATACGGGTAAACTCAGGTTTACTGCAATCCATCTTCACTACCCTGAACTTCATTAAATTTCCATCTCCATCACTGGAATATAGCCGTGACCGGGGATTTCGTTTTCACTGGATCTTTTTTTAACTTCTTTTTAAAGCCAATAATAAGTGAACCCTTTAATATAATTTAATTGTATTAAAAGTACTGATTGGTTAAATTTGTAAAAATCAAATTACTTCTGACTTAAAAAAAGAAAAGAATATGAGCAAAGAAAAAGAGAAAGAGAAAGGGAAAGAAAAGCAAACTGCTGAAAAATGGCATTCTAAAGAAGCAGAAGAAGTTCTGAAAGAAATGGAAAGCAATACAGATGATGGACTAAGTGATGATGAAGTTTCGGAAAGATTAGAAAAGTATGGTAAAAATGAACTTCCCAAAGGGAAGAAACGAAGCTGGTG
>SKSE01000176.1 GCA_007118135.1 Bacteroidales bacterium
AAAAATCTTAAAAAAAATGAATCTCTTTCTCTGAAAGTCACCGGTGGCAATTTCAATAAAACATCATGGTATATGACCTTCAAATTCCCCCTTGAGAGTGGATTGAATTTCAGATCGCTTCCTGCATTGACTCAAATGGAAGGGGAATATCATCAACTGGGTGTAGCCGGAATTTTTCATGTGGGAGAACCTGCCACAGCCAGAATTTACATCGATAACGAAATGCTGGTGGAAACCGGGGTAGATTTTGGATACAACCATGTACGGGTGAATATACCTGCTGTGGAAGCAACAAAAAATGTTGCCTACCGGCTGGAAATCGGAGACCAGATCTGGTCGGGCCAGCTTGAACTACAGCCCGTAAGAAAATGGCAGGTAAACTTTGTACACCATACCCATACCGATATTGGCTATACCCGTTCTCAAACCGACATACTGGGCGACCATCTGCGGTTTATTGACTATGCTCTGGATTATTGTGACAATACAGATCATTTCCCAAAAGAATCTCAGTTCCGCTGGACATGCGAAGCATCATGGGCTGTGGATGAATACCTGAGAAGCCGACCACAATCGCAGATTGACCGTCTGCTGAAACGTGTTGATGAAGGCAGGATAGAAATTACGGGTATGTATTTCAATTTCAATGAGCTACCCGATGAGCAGATTTTAGCAGCATCTCTGCAACCCTTTAGCCGATTCAGAGATCTGGGTATTGAGGTAAAAACAGCTATGCAGAATGATGTGAACGGCTTTGGTTGGTCATTGCTGGATTATTACCACGACCTGGGAGTAAAGTATGTAAACATGGGGACTCACGGGCACCGTGCCCTGATCAGCTTTGACAAACCCACCCTGTTCTGGTGGGAATCCCCATCGGGCAAACGCATGCTTGCCTACCGCGGTGAACATTATATGATTGGAAATACCCAATTTAAGATACATGACGGTAACTTTAATGTCTTTGAAGAGGAACTGCTTACCTATCTTATGAACCTGGAAAACAAAGGTTATGAGTACGACCTTATCTCCATACAACACTCGGGATTCATTACTGATAACTCTCCCCCATCCATTGCCCCGGCAAAAATGATCAAACTATGGAATGAAAAATACACCTGGCCAAAGCTGAAAACTGCCACTGCCACAGAGTTTTTTGAGGAGATGGAAGAAAAACACGGCGACAGTTTCAAGGTAATAAGGGGGGCATGGCCCGACTGGTGGACCGATGGTTTCGGTGCATCGGCCCGCGAAGTGGCCGCCACACGCAAAGCAGGCAGCGACCTGATTGCCCATACTGCCGGACTCACTATGGCGGCCCTGAAAGGTGCACGCATGCCTGAAAAAATTCTTGACCGCATTGAGGCCACCAACAGCGCACTCCTTTTCTATACTGAACATACGGTAGGATACAGCGAAAGTGTACGTGACCCTTTCCATAAATATACCCTGGAACAACGTGGAATTAAGGAATCCTATGCCTGGGAAGCATGGCGCAGGGCCAGAATGCTTGGAGAAGAAGCCCTTGGGTTGCTTCAAAGCTATTTCACCCGCGAAGAAAAACCTTCCCTTATCGTTTTCAATACCCTGAACTGGGATAGAAACGGGCTGTTTACAACCTATATCGACTACCAGTTTATCCCCCGCGGAGCTACCCCCATCATAAAAGACAGCAATGGAAACCTGGCAAGAGCGCAGATAATTGAAACCCATTCCGACGGTGCTTACTGGTCTATCTGGGTGGATGATATCCCGGCCTTCGGATACAAGAAATATACGATTGATGTGAAAGCACCTGACCGTATCAGCCCGCAACCAACCGTTACAAAAAACATCCTGGAAAACCCCTGGTACAGAATTGTGATTGATCACGAGAGGGGTGCCATTACCAGCATTACCGACAAGGAGTTAAATCTTGAACTGGTGGATCAGGGTGCGGAATGGAAATTCGGAGAATTCATTTACGAATTGTTGGATAACCGCTCAGAAATGGAAGCCTTCTACCTGGAAAATTACACCCGGGAGCCACTGGAGAAAGTATGGTTCGAAAGATATGAAGAGGGCGATGTGTGGAATACCCTGCGCTTCAGAGGCAATACCCGTGCAGCAAAGCGCGACGGGGCCTATGCATTTGAGATCCGGCTTTTCAACACGGCAAAAAGAATCGACCTTTTCTATTTCATTGAGAAAGAAATGGTAACCGACCCGGAGGGCATTTACAACGCCTTACCATTTGCTCTTGAGGACGGGATACTTGCATTTGATGTACAAGGTGGAGAAATGAGAGCCGGAATCGACCAGATCCCCGGATCAACCAACGACTGGAATACCGTGCAGAACTACGCCCGCCTTTATAATGGCAATGCACAGATTATGGTAAGTTCGGCAGAAATTCCACTTATGCAGTTTGGCGGCATCAACACCGGCCGTTTTACTCCCGAAGCCACCCCGGAAACCACACACATGTATGGATGGCCCATGAACAACTATTGGGTGACCAACTTTAACCCTGAGCAGCATGGCGGCATGGAATGGACATATACAATTACCAGCAGCCGTGGCAACCAAATGCAGGAGGCCGCACAATTTGGGTGGGGACACCGTACCCCATTCCTTGCACGAGTGCTTCCCGGAGGTGGCCCGGGCGATAGCAACTGGCAGGGCTCATGGATTGAAAGCTGGCCCGATAATATATTGCTGGTGAGCGCCATGCCCGCCAAAGACGGAAAATCAGCCGTTTTCCATGTGCGGGAAACCAGTGGAAAAAATGGTTCATTCCAATTGAAAAACAACGTAACCGGTAAATCCATGAAGATAATCCAGGTGGATGTTACAGGCCACGAATTAACTAATGGAAGCTTGAATATTAATCCTTTAGAATCTAAATTTTTCAGGGTTGAATTCTAAATCCATTAAATCATGAAAAAAACAATTTTTCTTCTCTTATTCGCTGGAATACTTTGGGGCTGTGCTACATCACCAAAAGAATCCATCCATCTTATCATCAATGGTGAAAGTGACTATTCCATTGTAATACCTTCGGATGCATCACCCGAGGAACTGCGTGCTGTGACTTTTCTGCAGGATCATCTGGCAAGGATATCAGGTTGTGAACTGCCTATTATTCAGGCTGATACTCATGATATCAGCCATTTCATCTCTATCTCAAAAAGTGATGAAATTACAAGCGGTGATGGGTTTTCCATTTCAACTTCTGAAGGAAATATCCATATAAAAGGTGGTATTGACCGGGGATGTATTTACGGTGTAGGTGAACTCCTGGAGCAATTTATGGGTGTAAGATATTACAGCCCGCATTACATTGTAATTCCTGAGAGGGAGAACGTTTCACTTCCCGAAATAAATATGGAAGATTCATCTCCCAACACCTACCGCAATATCAATGGTTATTTTGTGAGGAATCAGGATTATAAGGATTTTCACAGACTGCATGATATCGATGATATGTTTGCCCGTGGTTATTTTGTGCATACCTTTCACAGGCTGATTCCCTGGCAGGAATATTTTCATACAAACCCTGAGTATTTTGCTTATATGAACGGCAAGCGCATCATCGATCAGCTTTGCCTTTCCAATCCTGATGTGCTAAAGCTGGTTATAGAAAAGCTGCGTACAGAAATGGTGCTGCAGCCTGACAAACAGGTTTGGTCGGTGAGTCAGGATGATAACTTTTCCTACTGCCAGTGCGAATTGTGTAGTCCTGTGATTGATGAAGAAGAAAGCCCCGCCGGGCCCATCATCAGGTTTGTAAACCAGGTGGCCGAGGAATTTCCCGATAAGATTATCTCTACCCTGGCTTATCAATACAGCCGCAAAGCACCGGTGAATACCGAGCCCCTTGACAACGTGCAGATTATGCTTTGCACCATTGAACTTAGCCGCAGCAAATCCATAGAAGAGGAACCTACCAGCGCATCTTTTCTCGTGGATTTGGAAGACTGGGGAAGAATCAGCAATCATATTTTTCTGTGGGATTACACAGTGAATTTTGACCACTACATTACACCTTTCCCAAATATACATGTCTTGCAGCCCAATATTCAAATGTTTGTCAGAAATAATGTACAGGAGCATTTTCAGCAATCCAATACGGGTGTGGGAAATACATTTTCCGAATTAAAAAGTTTTCTGATAGCCAAATTGCTGTGGAATCCCGATGCTGATAAGAAAAAAATCATCCATGAATTTACGGATGGCTTTTATGGTGAGGCTGCCCCGTGGATTAGAAAATACATCAGGCACCTGGAAGATGAAATTCTGGAAACCGCCGAATGGCTGGATATCTACGGCCCACCTAACAATCATCAGTATACTTTTCTATCTGAACAAAACATCAGCAGGTATAACCACTATTTTGATCAGGCAGAAAGGGCTGTTGCGTGCCATCCTTACCACCACCTGCACGTGCGAACCGCAAGAATGCCGGTACAATATGCTATGATGGAGATCGGGAAAAGTGATATGTTTGGCCCCAGGGGATGGTACGACGAAATAAATGGTGATTTTGTACTGCGAACTGATATGAAGCAAACCCTGGAATCATTTCATGAAACCAGTATGCTGGCCGGTGTTCAATATGTGAATGAATCGCGCCTGACAACAGAGGATTATTACCACTCAACCCTCAGGTTTATCGATGTGCAGGTGGATGGCAATCTGGCTTTCCGCAAGCCCGTCACTGCCGACCCTTTACCCGCTGAAGTATACAGCAATGGCGACCTTGCCCTGCTCACCAACGGAGTGCGCGGTGCCAATGATTACAAAGTGCACTGGCTGGGTTGGGAAGCGCAAAATTTTTCCCTTACCCTTGACCTGCAAGAGCTGGTTGAAGCATATACCATTGAAATAAGCACACTATGGGATGCCAAAAGCTGGATATTGCATCCCCTGTCGGTTACCTGCCTGGTATCGGATGATGGGGAACATTTCAGAAAAGTAGCAAAAAAAGAAGTGGAAGGGGACCAGCGACAGGCTGCCGTTAATCAAACCTATACTTTTGAAACTCCGGGTAAACAATACCGTTATGTGAAGTTTGATATTGAAGGTACCCTTCGGCTTTTTGACTGGCACCCTTCGGCCGGTGGTGATTCATGGGTGTTTGTGGATGAAATTGTGGTGAGGTAGTGTATACTCCGGAAGCTGGAAGTCCCTGCGGGAGCTTCCAGTTCCTGCTGGCAAGGAGCTTCCAGCTTGCGCAGCAACTTGGAAGCTTCCAGGATAGAACTCCCAGCTTGCGCAGCAACTGGAAGCTTCCAGGATGGTACTAAAACCAATGCACCCTCCTCAGCGCATTGGCCCGCAGACCTACCATGAGATAGCCGGAGTTAATGTCTGCTCCCATGAATTGCTCATTTCGCAGTGTGTAACTTAAATCGAACCAGATTTTGGGGCGCCACTGCCATGAAATTTCTGCCCGGAGCATGAGCAGGTCTCTGATTTCTCCCTGTAGGAAGGTATGTCCGTAATCGCCGATTCGGGTGGTGTAGTCACTGAAAATGTTTCCGCCCATATTGACTTCCAGGGAGTCCATCCCCTGTCTTGCAGAATACATTGTGGCATTGAGTGCCCAATCGGGGTGGGGCATATATCTGGCCTGTAGCATCAGTTCACTGAAATTGGCTCCCAGCGGGTGTGCAAGCGCCTGGCTGTAGTGACTGTAATTGGCGGCAGGCCGCAGTCTTGAACCATCCACATCATAATGGCTGTAGGTGAACGGGCGCACCCAGTTGCCTTCCACCTGAATATCCAGGTTATCAATTCCCAGAAAATCTACCCAGTGAAAACCTTTCTGGAAGCCAAATTTATGGCGGAAAGAGGCCCGCTGATCGTACTTTCTGTCAGACCTTAAACCTGTGTTGTACAGAAAATAATCCAGGTCGTATTTGATGTCGCCGATATGGAAATCATCGGCGTAAAACTGTCCGTAAAATGCCATGCGGTGACCGGCAATCCAGCGCCAGAACATCCCAAGTGCCACCTTGTCGGGATCGCCGATGTGGTGTTCCATGGCACGGTAAAAAATCACCGGGTTGAGATAATGGAGTTCAAATGTGCGCTGTGAGTTCAGATCACTGCGGCCAAAAACCACATTCTCAAAAAGGCCCAGTTGAACACGTGGTGAAATGTTGAAGGAAAGCGTGTGCGAAGCCATGTATTTGGCATCAAACATTCTTCCACCAAAGGTTCTCAACGGAAAATCCACCAGTCGTGCAAACTTGTTCTGATAGTGGAATCGCCACAGACGGGTATTGATTTTCAGAAAAAGATAGTTGTTGCTGTAATCGGAAAGGATGAGCGAACGCTCCCCATAGCCCAGCATATTGCGGTCCTGACCAAACTGGAAACCAATGTTTTTCGTAGCCTGAAAAGCGATATATCCCCTGGCGGTAAAAAAATCATAACCCTGATCACCAAAAGGGATGTTCCAGCCTTCGCCGGGGATAGCACCCTGCTGACTGGTAATCTTTGCCCGCACATAGTTTGGGAATCTCGCCTGATTATCGGCCAGATAGCTGTAAAAACCAATCTTTTCATCAATCATTCCCCTGATTTCTACTCCGCGTGTGTTCACATAAGGATTCAGCGAACCATTGAAACCGCTGCCCGCTTCCAGATGCAAAACCGGATTGATAACCAGAAAAAAATCATCATCATGATACCGGAAAAGATCTGATGGAGTTTTGTAAAAAGGGCCTGTCCATTTTCTGATGGAACTGTCAACAGGTGCATCTGACCACTCTGCAGTGCTTTGACCGATGGCCTGTATCATACGCCTGTCGGTCTGGGTTATTCTCCTGGCTGTGGTATCGGCCTGTTGCAAAAATTCCATCATGCCCTTCCGCTCCAGCGGTCTTAATGCAAAGTGGAGTTGCGAACTGTTTCCCCCCGATTTTATCTCCATCCGCTGGATGAAATGGTGCCACTCGTGACCTGAGGGGAGATAGGTGCTTTGGGCATGTGCAATAGTAAAAAAACACATGCACAATAAAATTGTGAGAATAAAAAATTTTTCAGGTTTTGTGTGCATAGCTTTCCGGAATGGTTTAGGGGAATATTCTCCTCTTATCAGTACATTTTTCATGCAAATTTATATATATTGCTGTAATAAAGGGGATTTGAACAGTTTTTCGATCTGCTTAATTCAAAATCTTTTAAAATAAAAAACATAAGTGAGCCCTGTTTCTTAAATTATTTCTATTTTAGTTGCCGAAAAAACTATTCAGATCCACATTATGAGCTTTAAAAACCCTTTATTACTTCTATCCATGACCTTTGTCTTTTTATTAACAAAGGTAAACGCACAGGAGCAATCTCCACTTCTATTTCTCTCCGGCCCCACCCTGCAGCAACTTTCAGAAACAACTGTGCATATCAACTGGGTTACCAGCCACAGCACCACAAGCTGGGTTGAATATGGGCAAACCCCAGCACTCGGTAAAACAGCCCGAAATTCACAACATGGCCTTTTTGATGCCAATTTGCCTGTGGAGAAAGCAATTCTCACTGAACTAAAACCCGGCACCCGATATTACTACCGTACAGTATCAGTGGAAATTAGGGAATACCGGGCCTATTATGTGGAGTATGGCGATACACTTTACAGCGATATTTACAGTTTTGCCACACCCCACAACGATTTGAATTCGTTTTCTTTCCTGGCTTTCAACGATATACACGATCGGCCTGAGTTTATCGGGGAAGTGACAGAAAGGGAAGAAGATTTTGATTTTGTGGTAATGCTGGGCGATATCATGGGCCATATTGACCATGAAAAAGATATTGTCAGCAACATCCTTGCACCTGCTTCCCAATATTTTGCCACAGAAAAACCTATGTATTATATTCGGGGAAACCACGAAGCCCGTGGCCCACAGGCGCGCAAGCTTATTGATTACATTGAAGCTCCCGAAGGCAACTTCTATTATTCTTTCCGGTATGGTCCCGTATTTTTTATCGTGCTTGATACCGGGGAAGACAAGCCCGACACCAATCAGTATTACTATGGTCTGGCAGATTTTGACCGTTATCGCGAGCAACAAGGTGTCTGGCTTGAGGAAGTAATAAACAGCAAAGAGTATAATGATGCAAAATTCAGGATCCTATTGATCCACTGGCCCGTTTTATTGAGAGAAGTTGTTGCCGGTGATGAGATTCACCGCCATGGCCGCCGCAATGCACAAAAACACTTTGCCGATCTTTTGCACAACAACGGTGTTGATCTGCAGCTATGCGGACATACGCACCGATACGAAATCATTAAGCCGGAAGAAGGTGTCAGCAACATTTACACGGTGGTGGGCGGCGGACATACCGGCCAACCCAACTCAACATATACCCGGGTAGATTTTAATGGTAATGAGCTGAAGGTTTCTTTGAAACATACCTGTGGGGAGTTGATTGAGGAGTTTGTTATCAGATGATTTAGAGAAGTTTTTGAGAAAGATCTGAGAGTAGTCCGGCGAATTTGTAAAAGGGCTCAGTCCCTGAATGATAAAATAGTCAATGAATCAAGGAATGCTTTGCCTTCCTTGCCCTGCATCTTATATGATTCTGCCAGCATATCCAGCACCTGCTTTTTGTAAGGTTCATAATCATCGGAATCAAAGCTGATATATGTCTCCAAACTTTTCAACAAAAGATTTTCAGCCTCTTTCAGTTGGTTAAGATATATTAAACAGGTTCCCAGTTCTTTGCGGGCATGTGCAATCCGCGGATGATCTTCATGCAGAACAGATTCAAGTAAAGAAAGCACTTCGCGTAATAATGGTTCTGCCTTTTCATGTTTGCCCATTTCTGAATACATGCTGGCCTGCGACTGTAATATAGGTCTTCGAAGTGGATGATGCTCACCTGCTGCATCATGCAAAACAGCAATGGCTTTCTCATAATGAGCCTCCGCATTCCGGAAATCTTTTTTATCGCGGTAAACATCTGCCAGCGATTTCTTTACCATTGCAATATGCGTATGCGGGCCATCATACAACGAATTATACAAAAACAAGGCCTCCTGCAATACTGATTGAGCTTGATCATAATCTCCCAGAACTCTTAGCCCGCTTCCTGTGTCATGAAGTATTCCAACAGTCTGAAGAGTATGTTGCTGATCATAGTGTTGTACCTGATTGAGTGCTTTGGTGAAATGGTTTTCAGCATTTTCCATGTCATCCTGATGAAGGTAATAGTGCCCAAGAGCCAGATAGCTTTCAGCAACATCTGGGTGATCAGGACCCAATAATCCAATGCGCATTTGCAAAGCTTTTCTTAATTCATCATACGCAAGATGATCATGTCGCGTAATTGCAAAGTTATGCAGACTTGTTGCGTACTCCTGGGATACATGACCGGGAATGCTATTAAAAAGGTCTGCAGCAGTTGTATAATGCTCATAAGCTCTGCGATATTCTCCCAGATCGTGTAATAGATTAGCCAGATTAAAATGGCTTTTTGCAACATCGGGATGAGTGTCGGGGAAAAGGGAATTTCTGATCTCCAGAGCACGTTCTGCCAGGGGCAGTGCCCTTTTATACTCGCCAAGATTACGATAAACAGTTCCTGCCACATCGAACATTTCTGCCTGTATTTCGGGCTGGTCCGAAAGTGTTTCTGCCTGTTCTATTCCCCGCTTCAGCAAATCATTTGCCGTAAGAAGCGAACCCCTTGATTGTGC
>SKSE01000059.1 GCA_007118135.1 Bacteroidales bacterium
GTCGATTAAAACATGTGGCAAACCTGTATCAACAAGCTTATTGAAAAAATCTGCATTATCCTGGGAGGAAGAAATAATCAACCCGTCAACTTTACGCTCGCGAAGCATCCGGATCTGTTGCCTCTCTTTTTCTATATTCTCTTCAGTACTACATATAACTACACTATATCCATTTTCCCATGCTGAATCCTCGATATTACGGGCAATACGTGAATAAAAGCGGTTAGAGATATCCGATACTATCAATCCAATAGTGTTTGTTTTTCCTGTCCTGAACCCTCTGGCAAGTACATTGGGTTCGTATTTCATTTCCTTGATTTTCTCGAGGACTTTCTTCTGAGTATCAGAACTAATGCCATGTGCTTCGGCCTTATTGTTTATGACAAGGGAAACCAATGTCTTTGAAACACCAAGGCTTTTGGCGATATCGGCAATAGATACTTTTTTGGTCATAGCTTAATTGTGTCTAGTGCAAATATAAAAATTTCCTAAACCGATTTAGCTTTTTTCACAAAATAATTTCACTTTTTTATGGTAAACATTACTTAACTAAGCAGCAAAATTAAACACTTGTAAAACTTTTCAAGAATAAAAGAATTGCCTGAAGACTTTTCCAGATATTTCAGCCACCAACTTTCTACTGGTAAAGGAACCATAAATATTTATTACTCATTTTACTAAAGTTTCCGGTGGCCTGTTTTCAATTGCTCTGCCGAATTCATAATTGGGCTCACTACCCATAAAAAACTCCAGTTTTCCACCCTGCATTATTTCCGGATAAGTTATATATGAGCGCATAAGATCTTTTCCATTCAGGCGAATTTTCTGCACATAAATATTTTCCGTATTGTTATTATGGGCAACGATGGTAAACCTTTTATTATCAGGTAAATTAATGGATGCCCTCTGGGCCACAGGCGAACCGATAGCAAACACTGAATTGGCAGAGTTGACCGGGTAAAACCCCAGTGAAGAGAAGATATACCAGGCCGACATCTGTCCGCAGTCCTCATTCCCGGGCAGGCCATCTGGCAAATCGGTGTACCATTGGTCCATAATAAATCTTAACATACGTGCAGTTTTATGCTGAGCTCCCACATAATTGAACATATAGGCTGCGTGGTGGCTGGGTTCATTGCCCTGGGCATATTGTCCCACAAGCCCTGATATATCGGGAGATGCAAACTCACCCAGGTCACCGGTAACAAAAAACAGACTGTCGAGTTTGGCTTCAAAGGCTTCATCGCCACCCATCAAATCAGCAAGTCCCCTTACATCATGGGGAACCAGGAAAGTATACTGCCAGCTGTTTCCTTCGGTAAAGTCGGTCCAGGCATAGCCTTCATGAATAGATTCGAAGGGATTGAATGGTTCCCTGAAACTGCCATCCTGTAATACGGGGCGCATGAAGCGGGTTTCGGGGTCGAAGTAAATACGGTAGGCCTGCGCACGTTCACGGTAATAGGCGGCATTGGCAGAGTCTCCACGCAATTTGGCAAACTCAGCAATGGCCCAGTCGGCCAGGGCATACTCCAGTGCCTTGGAAACAGATTCCTGCTCCAGGTCGGCAGGAATAAATCCTTTCTCCCTCAAGTACTTAAGGCCATCTTCATCGATCAGTGATGAAGTGATCATAGCCTCGTAAGCCAGATCATGGTCAAAGCCTGAAAAGCCTTTGAAAACAGCATCAGCGACTACCGGAATGGCTGGATAACCTACCATCGTATTGGTTTCATTTCCCAGCAGGTGCCACACGGGCAACTTTCCCTGGTGCTGATAAATCAATAGCATGGAGTTGACCATATCATCCACCCTTTCGGTTTGAATGATTGTAAGCAATGGGTGCAATGCCCGGTATGTGTCCCAGAGTGAGAAGATGGAATAATTATCAAATCCGGGATCGGGGTAAACTTTCTTGTCTGTGCCCCTGAAACTTCGGTCATGATCATTGAACAATACGGGCCCATAAAAAGCATGATACATGGCAGTGTAAAAGGTGCGCATTTCAGCTTCATCAGGGTGATAAAATTCAATTTTGGCCAGTTCGCGGTTCCATTTATCGCGTGCCTGCTCTCTTGTTTTTTCAAAGTCCCAATGTGGAATCTCTGCCTTAATATTGTTGAGTGCTCCCTCGTAGCTCACCGGCGAAATACCCACTTTAAGGGATATCTGCTCACCTGCCTGAGTGGCAAAGCTCAGCAAAGCCACCACATCATTACCCTGTGCTTCCACATCTGAAATAAGCTTGTTGTCCGGTCTGAACTCCAGTTTTTCAATGGGTTTTGACAAAATGATTGCGTAAAAATTTCTGCGGTTACTGGCCCAACCTGAAGAATGGCGGTATCCTACAATCAGAGTATCATTTACCTGCCTGAGCATGGTTTCTTCTGGCCTGTCCCAGCCAATACCTAACTCAAGGTTTATGGCTATACGGGCCTCATCGGAAGCAGGAAAAGTATAACGGTGAAAACCGGCTCTTTCGGTAGCTGTAAGCTCTACATGTATACCATAATCCAGCAGGTCAACAGCATAAAACCCCGCCTCAACCGTTTCCCTGTCATGATTATAAAGGGAAGCATAACCTTTCAGTGGCTCTTCCACAGTGCCGGGTGAAAAATGTTTTTCCCCGGTAAAGGGAGTAATCAGTATATCACCCAAGGCTCCTATGCCGGTACCACTAAGATGCATTTGCGAGAAACCGGTCATAATACTATCTGAATAATGATAACCGGAAGTCCAGTTCCACCCTTTGATGTAGTTGGTGGGACCAATTTGCACAGCACCAAATGGAACATGGGCCCCCACAAACACATGTCCGTTCCAGTCTGAACCAATGTATGGATCCACATAAATGGTGAGATCTTCGGGGAGTTCCATTTTAGTTTCAGTACAAGAGTTGAAAAACAACCCCACGAACAACAGCATGATGAACATTGCTGAGAATGAAAATTGAAAGTTTTTTTTAGCCATAAGGATAATTTTAAAATGTTAAACTAAAACAAATTTTGATGGGGCTAAAGCCCAATATCTTTATAAATATCTTTTCCGTTGGCTAAAGCCAACGGCAATGGATATAAGTAGCGCATCTATCTATTGCCGTCAGTTTTAACTGACGGGTTAAAATTGCATATAGCACTCTGGGCTTTAGCCCCATTATCTTGGACTATCACCCAGGAATATTTTCAGATGCCCTTTTTCAATCAGATCCTGATGCGATATGGTATAGTTTCTCAAATTACGCCCACCAAGTTCCATTCTTTGAATGTAGATATTATCAGGACTGTTGTTTACAGTTTCAATTACAATTTTGTCATTGTCGTAATATTTCGGATCAAGATGAATGGTCACCTTATCAAAAATGGGTGAGCTGAGTGTGTAAACGGGATTTCCAGGTGTAATGGGATAAAATCCCATCATCCCATACATAAGCCATGCACTCATGGTGCCGGTGTCATCGTTTCCGGGCAACCCATCAGGGCCGGCACCAAAATAGGTCCTGATGATGTTTCGCATATGTTTCTGGGTTCTCCACTCTTCACCCCGGACAAAATTAAACAGGTATGGATAGCCCATATTGGGTTCGTTGCCCATGTCGTACAACTCTTCATTGAAGACATACTCCAGCCTTTCCAAAAAATTCCTTCTGCCGTGCAGCCTGATAAGGCCATCGATATCATGGGGGATAGCAAAGGAGTATTGCCATGAACTTCCTTCATGGAAACCGTGAACCGATTCAAAATTCTCACCCTGCACAGGATCGAAACCTGGCATAAAGGTGCCATCGGGCAAGACAGGGCGCAGCAGTCCGTAATTCGGATCAAAATACTTTTTATAGCCCATTGAACGGCTGTGAAATTTTTTATGATCATCCACTTTACCCAGTGCTTTTGCAAGTTGCGACAAACTGTAATCAGCCACATACAATTCAAGCGCTTGCGCCACACTGTTGTCGTAAGGTTCTAAAAATGGCAGATAAAAATGCTCGGCATAAAAATCATTATCGGGTCTGATAAAATTGTTTTTTCCTTCGGTAGTGGCTGATTTAATCATGGCTTCATAAGCTTTCTCCACATCAAAATCTTTAAGTCCGCGCAACCAGGAATCGGCAATCACTATCAAAGCCGGGTCGCCCTGCATAACGTGGGTTTCGCGGCTATAGAGCTCCCATTTGGGCAACCACCCATGCTCATCGTACATCATGAGCATGGAGTTTATCATGTCAATCTGATTTTGCGGATACACCAGTGTCAACATTGGATGAACGGTACGGTAAGTATCCCAAAGTGAAAAAACAGTGTGCCTGTTGCCGTTGGTTATGGTAGAAGTTTCTGGTGATTCCATGGCAGGATATTCTCCGTTCACATCATTGAAAATGGTAGGATGTATGAGCATATGATACATAGCGGTGTAAAACATCACTTTATCATCATCGGTTCCCCCTTCCACTTCTATGGCAGAAAGCTTCTTGTTCCATTGGTTGAAGGCATCCTGAGCAATCTTTTCCAGGTTAAAACCGTCCTGTTCAGCTTTCAGGTTTTCACGGGCATTTTCAATACTAACGTATGACACCCCAACTTTAACTTCAATTACTTCACCGGCTTCCACATCAAAGGTATACCAGGTGCCAATGTCATCGCCTGCCATTTCGCGATGGTAGGTTTCATATATCTTATACTGCCCGCTGGTAGTTGACCATTGATGGCGATAACCGGGAAGCGTAGGCTGCTTTTTCCAATAGCCACGACTATTGGCAGGTTTGCTCAACTCCACAACAAAGTAAACCGGAAAAACTGCTTCTTCATAATAGCAGAAAGTTCCAAGGAGTTTGTAGCCTTCGATTTCAGTATCTGATACCATTCGCACAAAAGCACCCGATTCGTTGGTCAGGCCATGGCCAAGGTTCAGCAGAATGTTGGCCTGTCCTTCCTCATTAAAGGTGAAACGGCTGATGCCGGTCCGATGAGTTACTGAAGCTTCTGTATCAATGTTGTATCGGTCAAGATGGGCACTGTAGAAGCCGGCTCTGGCTAATTCGTTGCTCATGGAAGTTGCATATTTGCTATGATCCACTTCCAGTTCACCCATAGTGGGCATGATAATGATACTCCCCAGGTCAGGACAACCCACCCCGCTCAGGTTGACATGTGTAAAGCCCGTCATCATTTTATTGTTGTAAACATAGGGATTTGAGCACCAGTTGTCGGTGTTGGAGTATTCGTTCCCCGGCAGGGGTGCCACATTATAGGGCACAATGGACACCAAACCGAAAGGTACCACAGGACCCGGAAAAGTTGCCCCATAATTGGTGGTACCAATGAAGGGATTTACCCAATCGGCAGGTTGTTGTGCCAAAGTGGCTTGGGATAAAACAATAATGGCTGCAAGGGTTAATGTAAGAACTCTTGCAAATTTTTCAGTCGTTTTGAATTTGTTTGTCAAACCCATAGTTGTTATTTTTAATTTATTTTCAATTTGTAACCGGTTAATATGTTTTAAATCCTGATAATAATGTCATCCTTTCGGGATTTATTTCATGGTAATTTGATTTGTTATAATGCTTTAACTACTTTAGATTTTTCATTAAACTTCTATCCAAAAATATCCTTTTTTTATTTAAAGGCATCGGCCAGTGACCGCACCTGCAGCAAATCAGCAGAATTTGAAATCGTTTCAGATGTTTCAAATACAACTGTCTTTGTATGCCCGGGTATGAGCTCAAAAAAGTTATCGGTCCACCAGCCGCCGGTATCTGGGAAATGGAGATAAACATTGCGGGCAATGAAATCCGTTTCCAGAGTAACTTCGTATCCATCCGCAACTTTGCGTATAGCGAAGGAGATAGAAGGTTTCTCTAATCGTAACTTTTTGGGGATTTCAAAGTAGTGATGATTATCGGCAACTATTTCACCATTTTGGGTTAATGTAGCAATCAACACACTGGATTGACTTGATGCTCCATTCAACATTTCTGTAACAGGCAAATCAACTACCAGGTGACTATTGGTTTTCACAATAATATTCTTCTGTATTTGATTTTTTACTTCACCTCTAAAATCGTAAATCGTAAGGTTAAGTATGGCATCATTGGTTTCCTGCAGGTCAGATACCAGGTATAGCTTAAACCGGTCGTTTTCGCTTACCGGTGCAAGATAGATGTTGTTATAGGCCTTTCTGGCATAATAATGCAGCGCCTTCCAATTACCATAATAATCTACGCTTGACCAGGATGCCACCGGCCAGCAGTCGTTAAATTGCCAGTAAAGGGTTCCCATGCTATATGGCATTGCCTGGCGATGTACACTTATACCCACCCGCATACCTTCAGCCTGCAATACCTGACTAACATATACAAAGGATTCGAAATCCTTAGGCTCGGGATACCACCTTTTCATATATTCATCAATGGTTTCATTTCCGACGGGATGTTTTTGGTGAGTACGCATTACACCTGACCATAAATGTCTGTCTTCTTCTACAGAGAACGATTTAACTGTTTCCCATGCCGGGAATGACTGAAACCCAAACTCGCTCATGAAACGGCTCACTTTTTCGCGATACTTCTCAAATGGTTCCTTACCCCACCAAACACCCCAGTAGTGGTTATCGCCCGTCCGGGTAGATTTTTCATGTCCCCATCCATAAAGTGGTGATGACGGCCAGTAGTCGCGCGTGGTATCTTCTTTTTGTAATATTTCGGGAATCAATTTTTCGAACAAAACCTGGTAGTTGTGCCATACTGCCTGACTATCTTCGTCAGAATAGTTAAAACGAGTTTGCCAGTTCCAGTCAAACCATCCATTGTATATTTCATTATTGCCACACCAAAGAGCAATGGAAGCATGGTTTCGTAACCGACGTACGTTATCAGTTATTTCTTCCCTTACATTATTCAAAAAAGGTTCATCACCGGGATACAAAGCACAGGCAAACATAAAGTCCTGCCAAACCATAATACCTTTTTCATCGCAGAGTTCGTAGAATATGTTGTCTTTATAATAGCCTCCGCCCCATACCCTCAGCATGTTATAATTGGCTTTGCGGGCATTTTCAATTGTCTTTTCATAATCTTCTCTGACGAGTCTTGTGGGAAAACTCTCCATGGGGATAATATTGGCTCCCTTGGCGAACACAGGAACACCGTTCAGGTAGAATTCGAAAGAACGTCCGATTTCATTCTCATCCTGCACCAGCTTAATAGTTCTTATACCGATACGGGTACTTGAATAATCGCTGCCCCCGGATGTTTTCAGCTCCACATCAACCTTATACAGATGTGCATCACCCATTCCATGAGCCCACCACAATTTAGGGTTTTCAATTTCAAAATCAAGATGAAGGGTATTATTGCCAGCTTGCAACTGAATATCTTTTTCAGTTTTTTTGAAAGCCTTTTCAGGACTTGTAATAATAACAAGGGCAGTTGTAGTATCTGATGCTATTACAGTTATTTCCGAACTGACTTTTGCTCTTTTTTCATCAAAATGCGGGGATTGCAAAAATATGTTATCGATACGTGCTTCATTCCACATACGAAGATGTAACGGCCGCCATATTCCCGCTGTAATAAACCGTGGGCCCCAGTCCCAGCCAAACTGGCACGGAGCTTTACGCGAATGCACCCTTTCGTCTTCAGGAAGCACATAGGGTAGTTTTGCCGCCTGTTCCAGATTATATTTTTCAGCACTCCTGAAATAAATTTCAAGGGTGTTTTCTCCATTCTTAAGCTGTTCTTTTACATCCACAACCCAGGTGCGAAACATATTATCGGCGGTCAGAATCTTTTCATCATTAAGCATAACAATTGCATGGGTGTCCAAACCTTCAAAAACCAGCTCAATCTTCTGATTGCTCAACTCTTTGTCGGTAACAGAAAAAGATGTTTGGTAAATCCAGTCTTCCTTGCCTATCCATTGCAAGGAGTCCTCATTGGAACGAAAGAACGGGTCGTCAATTTGTTCTGTTTTAAGAAGGTCGGTATGAACACAACCCGGAACGGTTGCAGGCAACCAGTTTTCTTTCCCGGCCTGGGTAAAGGTCCATTCGTTGTGTATTGTTTTCAGTGTTACCATTCTTTTTTATTTAAAAAGCCTGATGAAAAAAGCAATGCTGAGATAATTCATGAATTAGGATTTTGTTGTTCATTAATAAATCCCTATTCACCTATTCAGGTAAATTCATAATTTGCATATAGGGTATATCAACCGTATTATTCCAAAGGGTTTTATTAGGAGTTTCTGACATAGTAAAATGCAAAACCCCACCATTCATTATTTCCTCATGGGTAATCCACGGCCTATCGAGCGTTTTACCATTTAAGGTTACGCTTTCCACATACTTATTCTCTAAAGTATTGCCGGGGGCTTCCACCACAAACTCACGGTTATTGTAAAGCTTTATAGTTGCCCGCTCCCACAATGGCGCACCTATAGTGTAAACACCTGTGGCCGGATTTACCGGATAAAACCCCATGGAACTGAGCACATACCATGATGACATCTGCCCGCAGTCTTCATTGCCGCAATGACCGTAAGGTACCGGAGCATACATGGTTGTCAGAATTTCTCTTACCCTTTTCTGGGTTTTCCAGGCTTCGCCCGTATGCAGGTACAGATAGGCTACATGATGGCTGGGTTCGTTGCCATGCGCATACTGCCCTATCATGCCGGTGCTGAATATGGGGAGTTCATCAGTTGGATAGGGGTCGTAGGTAAACATGCTATCCAGCCTCATGGAGAATTGTTCTGCACCCAGCGTTTCTCTCAATCCCTCAATGTTTTGCGGCACAAACCAGAAGTAGTGCCATGCGTTGCTTTCGCAATAGTGGTCAGTATAATCCCGTGGAACAAAATCTTCAAGAAAACGACCATCAGCCCAGCGGGGTCTCAGAAAACCGGTTTCGGGGTCAAAATGATTGCGCCATTTCTCAGAACGCTCCATGAAATAATGATAGTCGTCGGTTTTCCCCAATGCCTTGGCAAAAATGGCAATGCACCAGTCGTTGTAAGCATACTCAACGGTTTTGGAAACAGACCAGTTTTCATGGTCGAACGACAAGGGGACATAACCATATTGGCGGTAGTTTTTAATGGGGGGATGGTCTGACATGGCGTTGGATTTGGTTGCCTCAAAAACTTCATCAATATCAAAACCCTCAAGCAAGCCTTTAAAATAAGCGTCAACAATAACCGGAACGGCATGGTAACCTATCATCATATCCGTTTCATTCCCCCACATGGACCAAACGGGCAGCAAGCCGGTTTCATGATAATGGCTCATCATGGAATGCACCATATCAGGAACCCTGTCGGGGTGCATGATGGTGTAGAGCGGATGGGCAGCTCTGAAGGTGTCCCACAAAGAAAAAGTGTCGTATTTATCGTACCCAACAGCAGTATGGTAGTTGCCATCGGCACCTTTGTAATTGCCATTGGCATCGCTGTAAAGTGTAGGTGCCAGCATGGATTGGTAAAGGGTTGTGTAAAAGGTTTTCTTCCAGGTTTTATTGTCGGTTTCAATGATTATTTTCTGAAGTTCCCTTTCCCACATATCGGAAGCATCGGCCCTGAATTTTTCAAAATCCCAGTGGGCTGCTTCGGTTTCAATGGCCTTTATGGCACCTTCAA